>DAOWCM010000248.1 GCA_030639555.1 Candidatus Eiseniibacteriota bacterium
CTGCTCTTGAACGGGTTCTACGATCCCGAGTTCCACGGCGTCGACTGGCCCGCTATACGCGACAAATACGAGCCTCTGGCGATGGCGGCGTACACCGAAGAGGAGTTCCGTGCGGTCGTGCGGGAGATGCTCGGTGAGCTGTCCGCGTCGCACCTCGGCATCTACAAGTGGGGCGGGGGAGGCGTGTCGACGGGAAGGCTCGGTGTCTACCACGACGAACGGTACGACGGACCCGGTGTTCTCGTGAGGAAGGTGATACCGGACAGCCCGGCCGAGCGGGAGGGTATCGTCGCCGGGGACTACATCCTCTCCATCGGCGGGCACGACATAGCGCCCGGTGAGAACTACCATGTGCTGCTCGAGGACACCGCCGGTGATGAGATACTGATCGAGGTGGCATCGTCAGCGGACGGCAGAGACCGTCGCGAGGTGAGGATCCGGCCCGTGGGCTCGGTCCACACGCTGGTCTACGAGGACCGCGTGAGGCAGCGCCGGGAGAAGGTCGAGCGTGCCTCCGGGGGCAGGCTCGGATACCTGCACATCGCGGGCATGGGTACCGGTAACCTCTTCCAGTTCGAGGAAGACCTCTTCGCCCAGGGCAAGGACAAGGACGGGCTCATCGTGGACATCCGCGGCAACGGTGGCGGCTCGGTTCACGATGGGATCCTGCGCTACCTCGACAGGCGAGTGTACGGCTACACGATGTCGCGCGGCAGGCCGCCCTCCTACAACCCGCTCGAACTCTACACCATGCCGCTCGCGCTCGTGATAGACGAGAGCTGCTACAGCGACGCCGAGATATTCCCGATGGGATGGAAGGCGCTGGGACTTGGACCAGTTGTCGGGACACCGACGTTCGGCGCGGTGATAGGCACGAATGACGTACCGCTCATCGATGGCACCATGTTCCGGGTGCCCGGCTCGGGATGGTACGACCTTACCGGGAAGAATCTGGAGAACTGGGGCATCGAGCCCGACGTCAGGGTCGACGCGGTGCCGGAGGAATCGTCAGAAGGCGCCGACGCGCAGCTCGAGCGCGCGGTCGAAGTGCTGATGAGACAGCTCGATTAGGCGCAGTTGCGGATGGAGGGCAGCCAGATGGCTGATTCGGCTGAAGGAGCGGGACGTGGGCCTCGCGTTCTTCTGTGGAGCGCCCGCATCACCGGAGGGATCTTTGTCGCCACCCTCGCCTTCGTGATCGCCGTGAATATCGTGGGTCCGACCAGGGGGGTGTTGCCTCAGGGGAGCGAGTGGTTTGGGCTCGCGATGTTCCCTTTCGGCGTCTTCGTGGCGTACGCGCTCGCCTTCCGCTGGAAGTTCATCGGCGGTGTTCTCGCCATCGTGTGTCTGTTCGGATGGTGGGCGTACGTCGGCTTCACGCTGCGCATCCTTCCCATTGCGGCGTTCGTGGCGATACCCGGGATTCTGTACGTGACACACGCTCTGCTGTCGCGGAGAAGAGAGCAGGCGGGACGGCCTGCCGATGAGGCGCCCTGAGAGACACCGAGCTTCCCTGGTGCGACATCGGCGCACCGAACAGCGAGAGGAGTCTACGTGAGGCACTCCATTCAGGTACTGACAACTGCGCTCGTGCTGCTGGCCTTTGTTGCCACGCCCGCTCTGGCGGGGCCCGTGGAGTTCGCCGTGGGCGCCTATGGTGGAATGAACCTGTCGCTCGAGCACGACGCGTCTGCCGGGACCGTCATCGGGGCGAAGGTCAGGGTGGTCCCGCCGATCCCCATGGTCGGATTCGAGGCCTGGTATGCGCACTTCGGCTACGAGAACCCGGGGGAGATGGTGGCTCAGGACGAACTGTCCCTGGCGCTCGATGGCGAGGGCTTCAATATGTGGGGCATCGACGCGCTCATCGGTACTGTCCGGGGCGTGGCCGGCTTCAAGTGGTATGGCATCGTCGGCGTCAACTCGGCCGAATTCGACGAGTTCGGTAAGAACGAGACGAAGCGCAAGCTCGGAGGAGAGCTCGGTTTCGGACTCGAGATAACTCCACCGGCCCTGAGTCTCGGCATCGAAGGACGCGGCACCGTGATATTCCCCGATCTCTCCGGTGACTTCACCGAGAAGCTGCTGACTGTGACGGTTGGTCTGAACTACCATTTCTAGGTACAGCGCCGCTTCCGGGTGCAGTTCCGCACGGAATGAGCGAGGCCTCCGCACTCAAGGCGGAGGCCTCTTCTCGTCTTGTCACCGCCGCGCGCCCGCGACCGGAGGGTGCGTCACGCGGCCCGCTACTTCAGAAGCGTCATCTTCCTGGTGTCTCTCTCTCCGCCGTACGACAGGTCGCAGAAGTAGATGCCGCTCGCGACGGGGAAGCCGTCCGCGTCCGTGCCGTTCCACACGACGTCGTGGCGGCCGGGGTCCTGGACCCTGTCGACGAGCGTGCTGACGACGCGTCCGTCCACGCTCATCACACGCAGCGTGACGTGCGCCTGGCCCGTCTCAACGGAGTGGAGGGTGTAGGAGATCACAGCCTGTGGGTTGAACGGGTTGGGCGAGATGCCCTCGATAGCGAACGCCCTGCCGTCCACCACCGGGTCGTCCTCGACTCCGCTCTGGGGCGGCCAGTTGGCGAACGAGCCCGTGACGACCAGCGCGAACGGCTGCGGCGCGTGGGGCACGTTCGTCCCGTCCACGCGGATCGAATACGCTCCGGTAGCTGGGGAGTTCAGCCGCACGGCCTCCTCGACATTTCTGATGTCGTAGGTACCGCCGGTTGCCGACTGACCTCCGCTGAAGTAGCTGCCCTTGTACTCTGCTCCGCCCGGCGCCGTGACCGTCAGGTCGAGATTATTCTGAAGCGCGGCGCCCGTGCCGGCGGTCGCAGGATAGTCCGTCCACACCAGCACGATCTCGAGCGGCACGGACGAGCTGTCCACCGTGAACGAGTAGTCGCTCGTTCCGCCGTGAGAGACGCCGCCGGTCTCGTCGGTCACCTTCAGCTCTATCGCGTCACCATCGAAGTACAGGACGTCGTTCAGGAGCACGCGGCCCCATCCCTCGTTGTGGTTGGGGATGTCTGCCGTGGCCATGTCGGTTCCGGAATTGAGGATCGCCGCCTTGACCAGTGCTGCGCTGGGGGTGAGTTCCTCGCCAGCGGTGGGCGTGCCGTAGGGGAACCACCCTTCCTCGAAGTACTGCCTGGTCAGCGCGGCCATGCCGGCAACCGCCGGGGTCGCCATCGACGTGCCTTGGAACGGTTCGCTGACCATGCTGCAGGTCAGGGCCGGCGGGCTGCCCGTATCGTTGTCGGCCGAGTTGACGTAGCTGTAGCCGGCCTCGCCGCCAGGCGCCGTCACCGTCGGCTTGTAGCGCCCGTCGTGAGCGGGTCCTCTACTGGAGTAGCCGGCGATCACGTCCTGGCCCGGCGGTCTGCGTGTCGCGCCGACGGTGATGCAGTTCTTTGCCGTGCCAGGAAATCCGACCGTGCTGCCGCCTGGTCCCCCGTTGCCGGCGGCGAACAGAACCAGGAACTGAGGGTTGTTCCACATGAAGTTGTCTATGTCCACGCAGTACGAATCGTACGAATTCTCGGTGCTGCCCCACGAGTTCGAGTGTATGCGCGCGCCGAGCCCGTATGCGTTGGTGTACGCGGAGCTGAGGCTCGTCGGTATCAGGACCTCGCCTACCATGCATCCCCACTCGTCGTCCGCGCCGACGTCCTGCATCATCAGCTTGGCTCTGTAGGCCATGCCGTTGTAGTCGTAGTTGCCGGCGTTGATGTACGACTGGTCGCCCGCAAGCGTCCCGCAGACGTGTGTGCCGTGCCCCGTGTCGCATCCGTCGTACGCGACTCCGCCGCCGTAGGCCGTGTAGTCGACGACCTTGCGGTGAGACGGCCCCGGAGCCGCTCCGCCCGTCTCCCTGAACCA
>DAOWCM010000266.1 GCA_030639555.1 Candidatus Eiseniibacteriota bacterium
GGCGGCACCGAGCAGCAATTCATCGAGCCGGCCGGTCTGCTCACCAACAGAAACGATTTGCACAAGCAAAGGTGGAAAATAACCGGATGTCTCCAATGGAGCTGCCAGTGCAGAACCCGTCTTGACCTTCTCGGCCACGCCGGCAGCGTGCGACAGAATCTTCTCGGCATCTCCGACCAGGGCCTCCTCCAGCTCATCAACGAGGTCCGTCTTGTATTGCTCGGGGATGTGGAAGGCGTGACAGATGTTCAGCGTCGATCCGTGAACCCGCGCCACCTCGGCCGCCGCCTCGACAGCTCGGTCGGAGTTCGGCGAGCCGTCCACCGACACAAGGATCCTCTCGAACATCTGCGTCCTCCTGTTGTGGTAGTCATATGGCCGGTCGGGGGCGCAACCCCGCCGCGAGTTCTGGCGCGCAGCGCCGGTGTCTGAGCGCCGGGGTTGCGCCCCCGATCGGCCCAACGACTACTATGACAGGAGGACGCAGATGTTCGACAGGATCCTCGTCGCGGTGGACGGATCGACTAACTCGGACCGCGCTGTCGAGGCGGCGGCCGAGGTGGCGCGGGCCCACGGCTCGACACTAAGCATCTGTCACGCTTTTCACATCCCGGATCACTACAAGACGGATCTCGCTGACGAGCTGGAGGATGTCCTGGAAGGAGACGCCGAGAAGATCCTGTCGTACGCCGCCGGCGTTGCTGAGAAGGCGGGCGTTAAGGCCGAGACCCGTCTCCTGAGGAAGGGACATCCTACTGAGGCAGTGGTCGCGTACGCCGCAGAGCTTGGGGTGGACCTTATCGTTGTTGGCGTCAGGGGCAGAACCCCGGACCAGGGCCGAGCGATGGGCAGTGTGAGCGCGGCGGTAGCCGCACAAGCGAACTGTTCCGTGCTGCTGGTCAAGGGGGGCGGCTCCAGAGACTCGGTGGAGAAGCGGTAGCGGGCACAAGGGAGCGCCCGAGCCGCAACGCAAGACCTACAGAATGGCCGAGGCAACGGCCGCCAGCGAGGACAGGAACTCGTAGACTTCGTGCGGCCCGCGAACGAAGAGCGAAGCCATGGTAGGACGGGGCCGTTCCGCAACCAGTATCGTAAGCGCGCGGGGCGGCTCTTCTTCGTCCTGATCACCGGGCAGGAACCAGGGTTCTTCGAGATCGTCGATCTCGGCCCAATCCCTGACCGCCTCGAAGGCCGCTTCGTCGGTCACATCGTCACCAATGTAGATGGCAAGTGCTTCTTCCATGTCGGCCGCCCTGAGGACGTGGCTGACGGCGTCGCCCTTGTGCCACCCGGCCAACCGGGCCTCCACGGTCCGATCTCCATAGAGAACCTCCAGCTGGTGGTGCGTATCCAAATCACGCACGGAGCGCAGGAACTCCCGGCTGGCCTCGCGGTCGAGAGTCGCGTCCTTGTGGTTCAGACGCAGGGCCAGCGCGAAGCCCCTGTTCTCGATCGAGACACCCCGGAACCGCTCCAGGCGCCCGTGGACGTCGAGCTCGAGATGGTGGATCAGGCCGCCGAGGGACTCCGGGTCCACTGGGTACTCGGTCTCTTCGTACTCCCGGCGTATCTCGAACCCGCGCTGTCCTATCAGACCGATGTTCTCAACGCCGAGGACCCTGTCGAGTTCGCTGACCGTCCGTCCGCTCAGCACGAAGACCGAGAAGGCCTCTTCGTTTCCAAGCTGCTCGAGCTTCGCCAGCACTCCCGGTTCCGGGTGAAGCAGCTCGCCGGGCACTCCCGGCGCGAGAGTCCCACCGTAGTCCAGGAACAGGTACACCTCCGTGGCCGCGCCAAGCGCGCGGGCAAGAAGGTCCACCTCTTCAGAGACGTGCTTCGGATAGGACAGTCCCGCAGCCTTGACGACCACTTGTTCCCTCCATCGGGCCTCTCGTCGCTCAACGGGGTCCACGCCACTACTGCGCACGTTGGATCCCTGAGCCTCCAACATAACGGGGCCCCGCAGCGTCAAGGGGCCACGTGCACAAATCTACTCAGACAGTCACGTTGGCGCAACTCGCCTGTACGCTGAGTTCCGCCGGCGGTGACTCCGTTGGTAAACCCTGGCGGCCCAGCTCCACAGGGCGTCCCCGGGCGTCGAACCAAGAAAAACGGGGCGAGGAGACGAGTGCGAACACACGACTCCCCGCCCCGTTGAAAAAGAGGCTACTTCAGAAGAACCATCATCTTCCTGGAGGTGTGATCACCGGCCTGCATCCTGTACATGTAGATGCCGCTGGCGACCTTCTCCCCCGCCCCGTTCCTGCCGTCCCACGTGACCACCTTGACGCCCGCGTCCTGCTCCTCGTTCACGAGCGTCGTGACCAGCTTGCCTGCGATGTTGAACACGTCGATCGTGACGTGCGCCTCGCTCGGAAGCTGATACCGAATCACGGTGACCGGGTTGAAGGGGTTCGGGACGTTCTGCTTGAGCGCGAACGTCCTGGGAATCTCCTCGTCCTCCGGCACGGAGGTCGGTAGCCCGGTCGAGGTCAGGTTGACATCGTCGATGTACCAGCCTTCCTCCGTGACGTTTGCATCGGAGGCGAACCGGAACCTGATCAGGATCTGCTGGTTCTCGTAACTCGTCAGGTCGAAGGTCTCCTGACGCCAGGTGAAGGTGCCGGACCAGCAGGGCATGCCCTCGGGAAGCGGGTTGGCGTCATTCCAGTTCTTGGTGTGGCTGTAACCACCGTCCGGGTAGAGCACGTCCCACGTCGAACCGCCGTCGGTGGAAATCTGCAAGAGACCGCAGTCCCACGCCGACGTCCCGCTCTCCTCCTCCGCGGACATCCTGTGCCAGAACGTCATGCTGCCGTCCGTCCCAAGGCATACGGGCTTCATGAGCAGCGCGCCGTCACAGGAGTCGCCGTAGTCACCCGACCCTGCCCCTCCGAACTTCCAGCTGTGGCCCGAGGAGTGGTAGTCGTACGTCTCGATGTGCCACTCATCACTGAAGCCGGCAGTGACGTTGTCGTGAGTCCAAAGACCCTCGCCGCTCTCGATATCGTCCGCGAAGCTGCTACCCAGCGTCCTGATGCCGAACTGCAGCGACGAGGTGTAGCCCCAATCGGCCGTGATGGCGACATCGAACTCGATGTCGTGATCGATCGGCGCGGCCGGGAGAATCGTGACCACGAAGTTCGGGTCAAACGTCGCCGTCCCGTCCGGGTTCACGAAAACAACCGTCGCCTCACCGTCGTTGATCAAGACATACGGGTCGGTCGTGGTCAGCGTCCCCGTAACGCCGGTCGCGGTCGCGCCTCCGGTGTTCTCGATAGTGACACCCAGCTGCACAACCTCCCCGGGCTCGGGACAGCCATTCTCGTTGCCGCCATACTGCGGGTCGTCCACAACATGGCTCTCATATGCGAGGACCGGCGCGTGAACGATGAGGTTAATGTAGGACTCCCACGTGTCCCGGCTCGCGGCATCACTCATCGTCAGCGTCAGGGGGATGACCTCGCCGTCCGGCGTGTCGGACGCGATGGAGAACTCGAAGTCGTCCAGACACGTCGCTGTGCCACCACCCGGGATGTCCCCGAACTCCTCGTAGCCGTCCCGGATGTCGATCCGGCTGCTGCTCGAGGAGAGCGTAGCGGTGACACCATAGGCCATGTCGGTTCCGAAGTTGCCTATGGTCACGACGAGCTCGATAGTCTCACCCGCGCCGACCTCGCCGTCGTCGTTGCCGTTGCTGTCACCGACAGTGTCGTCGTCGATCGTGTAGCCGTCCAGTGCGAGATACAC
>DAOWCM010000414.1 GCA_030639555.1 Candidatus Eiseniibacteriota bacterium
CTACATCGCCCTCAGTGCGGCGACGCGTTCTTCCACCGCCGGGTGGGTTGAGAAGAGCTTGTTCATGCCGCCGCGGTGCTCCTTGAGCGGGTTCTCGATGTAGAGGTGCGCCGTCGCCTTGTTCGCCACCTCGAGCGGTTCGGTGTCGGCGGCTATCTTCTCGAGGGCGTTCGCTAGCCCATCTGGGTAGCGCGTGAGGCGCGCGGCGTTCGCGTCGGCGAGGAACTCGCGCCGCCGCGAGATGGCGAGTCGTATGAGCTGCGCGATGATCGGCGAGAGTATAGCGAGCGCCACGGCCACGAGCATCAGTATCAGCCCGGCCTGCCCGCCGCCCGAGCTCCTGCTTCGCCTGCGGCCTCCCCAGATGAAGCTCCGGAGCATCCAGTCACTGACGAGCGCGACCGTGCCCACGAGAACGACGGTGATGGTCATGAGCAGCGTGTCGTAGTCGGCGATGTGCGACATCTCGTGGCCGATCACGCCCTCCAGCTCGGTCCTGTTGAGCTTCTCGAGAAGGCCGGTCGTGACCGCGATGGCGGCGTGCTCGGGGTTCCGTCCGGTGGCGAACGCGTTCGGCGCGCTGTCCTCGATGACGTACATCTGGGGAGTGGGGAGTCCTGCGGCGATGGCGAGACCCTCAACCGAGTTGTAAAGGTGCGGATACTGCGCCTTCTCGACCGGCCGCGCCTTGCTGATGGCCAGGACCAGCTGATCGCTCTTGTAGTAGCCGACGAACGCCCCGACGCCCGCGATGATCGCGGCGAGTATCGGAGCGTACGGTCCCCACACGGTGGTCTTGCCGAAGATCCACCCGAGGAACACGACGAAAGCCACGAAGAAGACGACCAGGACACCCGACTTCACGCGGTTGCTGGTTATCTGTTCCCACATGGAGTCTTCCCTAGAGGAAAGGCGTCGTGATGGCCGCCAGTATCAGAAGCGCCGCCGGCACCTTGAGGTTCGGCGGCTTGCCGCCCTCCAGGAGCCTGTGCCTTCCAAGGAAGAGGCCCAACCCGGCGAAGAGGTAGAGGAGTGCCAGGATGATCTTGAGTACCGTGTTACCCATTCTCGATCCCCCGCTGTTTCAGTGAATCGTGTCCGACGTGTGTCTCGGGCGCGCCACTCTCTACGAGCTGAAGTCCACCTTCACCGGCTCGCGATCCGGCTCGGCGACCTCGAAGTACTCTCTGTCCTTGAAGCCGAACAGGTTCGCGATGATGTTCGACGGGAACTTCTCACGCTTGTTGTCGTACTTGAGAACGGTGTCATTGTAGAACTGCCGCGCGTAGGCGATCTTGCTCTCCGTTCCAGACAGCTCTTCCTGGAGCATCATGAAGTTCTGGTTTGCCTTGAGCTCCGGGTAAGCCTCAGCGACGGCGAACAGGGTCTTGAGCGCCCCCGTCAGCATGTTGTTGGCCTGCGCCTGGTCCTGAACGCCCTGCGCGTTCATGAGGGCGGAGCGCGCCTCGGTGACCTTCGTGAAGACCTCTTTCTCGTGCGCCGCGTATCCCTTGACCGTCTCGAGGAGGTTCGGGATGAGATCGGTCCGGCGCTTGAGCTGAACGTCGATCTGAGACCACGCGTTCTCGAAGCGGTTCCTCAGGACGACCAGGCCGTTGTAGATCGCCACCACCCAGGCTGCGATCACAACTACAATGACCAGAAATATGAGCATAGGGCTCTCCTTTCATCCGAACGAATGGTGCGTCGGTCAAGATACGTCCGTCACACCCCTTGTATTCGGGTCCCCCTGTTATATCGCCACTTGGGAGCTGCCGTCAACGGGGATTTCGGGCGGGGGGTCGGCGGGGGCAGGTGCGCCGGCGTGCTACTGGATTCGCGACCGCCGCAGCCTGAGCGAGTTCGTCACAACGGACACTGAGGAGAACGCCATGGCGACGGCGGCGAACACCGGTCTCAGGAGGATGCCGAACGCCGGATAGAGAGCGCCCGCGGCCACGGGGATGCCGACGGTGTTGTAGAAGAACGCCCAGAACAGATTCTGCCTGATGGTGCGGATCGTCCGCCGGGAGAGCTCGATGGCCTGGACGACGCCCATGAGATCAGCGCGCATCAGCGTGATGTCCGAGGCCTCGATGGCGACGTCCGTGCCGGTGCCGATGGCAATGCCGACGTCGGCAGCCGCGAGCGCCGGAGCATCGTTGATGCC
>DAOWCM010000044.1 GCA_030639555.1 Candidatus Eiseniibacteriota bacterium
ACCGTTCTGTCGGTGACCGAGAACGGGTATGGCAAGCGGACCAGCATTTCCGACTACCGCATCATCAAGCGCGGCTGCAAGGGCGTCATCTCCATAAAGGCTAACAAGAGAAACGGGAAGGTCGTCGCCGTCAAGATCGTCAACGAGCCGGATGAGGTCATGATAATGACCGCGAAGGGGGTCATGATCCGCCTTCCCGTCAAGGGCATAGCACGCATCGGGCGGAACACTCAGGGCGTCAGGATCATCAAGCTCGGCAAGGGCGACAGGGTGGTCGACGTCGCCTGTGTGGCGAGCGAGGAATAGCTTGGCCGGGGCGGGGCGCCCCATCAGGAGGTGAGCGTGAGCGTGAGTCGAGTCGAGCGCACGGCGCTGGTCTCGGTCCTGATCAACATTGGGCTGGTCTTCCTCAAACTCCTTCTCGCGGCCCTGTCCGGGAGTCTGGCGCTCGTCGCAGACGCTTGGCACTCGGGGTCCGACGTCGTGGCCTCAGCTCTGGTATGGACCGGGGCGCGCATCTCACGCCGGGAGGGCCGGGCCAATCTGGCCGTCGTCGAGAACATCGTCGGCCTCATTATCAGCGGCCTGATTCTCTGGGCCGCGGTCGGTATCTTTCGCAAGGTCACGGCCGTCGCCGGCGCGTCCATCACGAATCTCCCGCTGGCGATAGGCGGCAGTCTCGTCGCCGCGCTTATTTCGTATTACGCCGCCCAATACAAGATGCACGTCGGACGCGAGACGGGCAGCGTCAGCCTGGTCGCCGACGGATATCACTCCCGCATGGACACCCTGACAACCGGCGCCGTCGTTGTGGGCCTCATGGGCCACGCGATAGGGATCGAACTCGACCGCATCGCGGCGGTCGTTGTTGCTCTCTTCATAGTGGAGTCGGCCATCGTCATCGGGGCAGCGGCGATACGAGGGCTCCGCCAGGGGACGACGACACAGGCGGAGTCACTCTCGGAGATCATGCGGACACGCCCCGCTCTGGCGCTTGGGACCGCGGTGGACGCACTGGGCGGTCGCGCGTTCTTTGTGCGCGCGCGGAGCGTGATCCGGCACCCCGAGTGGCGGCGGTGGTGCGCGTGGTCGGTGGCCGTTCTTCTGCTTGTGGCGTGGGCGCTCTCGAGCGTGTCGTTCGTTGGCCCGGGCCGCGCGGGCGTCGTCATGAGATGGGGCAGGGCGCGGGACGAGATCATGACGCCCGGCGTACACCTCAAAGCCCCGTGGCCGATGGACAGAGTCGTGCGCGTGGAAGTAACGAAGGAGAGACGTCTGGAAATAGGCTTCCGGACGCGCAAGGTGGCGCGCTCGATCAATGCGGTCGCCGCCGAGTTCTACGCGACGCTATGGGAAAGCCGCCACGCCGCCGGGACCTACGAGAAGCTTCCGGAGGAAGCGCTGAGACTGACGGGCGACGAGAACGTCGTGGACATGAACGTCGTCTTCTTCTATCGCGTGAGTGATCCCAAGACCTATCTCTTCAGAGTCGCGAGAACGGAAGACCTCATCAGGTTCACTGGCGAGTCCGTGATGACGAACATCGCCGGTCAGCTTCCCCTCGATGACATAGTGACAGTGCAACGCGACGTTTTCGAGGAGCTGATCCTGACTCTGACGCAGGAGCTTCTTGACGCGGCCGACGCGGGCGTAGAGATCACGGGCGTCAGACTTCAGGATGTGCACCCGCCCCTGGAGGTGGTTCCGGCATTCAGAGACGTCGCCAGCGCCAGAGAGGACAAGAGCCGAATCATAAATGAGGCGCTCGGGTACATGGACGAGACCATTCCCAAGGCGCGCGGTGACGCCGGGCGCCTGATGCTTGAGGCCGAGGGATACAGGTCCGACAGAATCGACCGGGCGCGCGGCGACTCCGAGCGATTCAAGGAGATGGCGCGGTACTACCGGGACTCAAAGAGGGTCACTGAGACGCGGCTCTACCTCGAGACCGTGGAGAGTCTTCTGGTGGGCATCGAGAAGTACATCGTGAGCGCGGACATCGATCTCGAGGGCTACGACATCCGCGTGTTCGAGAAGGCGCTCTCGTCGGACGCGGTTCTGCAAGACTAGGCGCGGCGAGTCCGATAGTAGGATTGGTGACGCGGCGGCGGGACGCGGGCCCGTGACACGGCAAGAATGAGAATGGACCCGGGAGGGACAGGTGACACGAAGAAGATACTACACGGCGGCGGCAGCACTCATTGCCCTGCTTGTTCTCAGGAGCGCGGTGTTCGTGGTCGACGAGACGAGCACGGTGATCGTGACCCAGTTCGGGCGTCCGGTGAGGGTCGTCGAGACCGCCGGGCTCAACTGGAAGCTACCGCAGCCGATCCAGTCCGTCAGGCTCTTCGATAAGCGCCTCCTGGTCTACGATCCCAAGCCGACGGAGTTCCTGACGAACGATAAGAAGAACATCGTCGTCGACGCGTTCGTCGCGTGGCGGATCGCGGACCCCGAGAAGTTCCTCGAGACCGTGAATGACCGCGAGGGGGCGGAGGTGCGGATGGCGGACATCGTCGCGTCTGAGCTGGGGGCCGCGCTTGGCCAGTATCCGCTCCACGCGCTGATATCGATCGACCCCGAGTTGATGAAGGTCAATGAGATAATGGAGAGAGTGGCGCTGGGGTGCAGGACAACGGCCGCGGCGAGCTTCGGCATCGAGGTGGTCGACTTGCGGATGAAACGTCTCGCCTTCCCGGAGCAGAACAAGCAGAGCGTCTTCGATCGCATGCGAGCCGAGCGAGAGCGGACGGCGAAGAAGTACCGCTCAGAGGGAGAGGAAGAGGCGATCAAGATCCGCGCCCAGGCCGACAAGGAGCGCCAGGAGATCTTAGCTGCCGCCTACATGGAGGCCGAAAAGGTCCGCGGAGAGGGCGACGCGGAGGCGATGCGCATATACGGCGAGGCTTACAACACGGACCCCGGATTCTACGAATTCGTGAGGACGCTCGAGTCCTACAGGAACTTCCTCGACGACAAGACCACGATCGTGCTGTCGTCGGATTCGGACCTCCTCAAGCTCCTCGACAAGAAGGGGAACTGAGACAGGAAGGGGAATTGAACGTGGCGGAGACAACGGTCAGGTCCGACATGTCCGCCGGACTCCCGAAGGTCTGGAAGCTGGCGCGGGTGATCGCGCTGGTCGCCGTCGCCATGTATCTACTGTCGGGCATATATGTCGTCCAGCCCGATGAGCGTGGTGTGGTCAAGAGATTCGGCAGGGTCGTGGCGGCGGACATTCAGCCGGGCATCCACTACCGCATCCCCTGGCCGGTCGACTCGGTCGCCAGGCCACAGGTCACAGCGATCAAGCGGATGAGCATCGGATACAAGATCGTCGACCAGCTCCGCGGACTCACGGCGGAACCACGGGAGACCCAGTTCGTCACAGGGGACGAGAACATCATCGAGATGCAGCTCCTGGTTCAGTATGTTGTCAAGGACCCGGCGCGCTTCCTCTATGCGGCCGAAGAGCCGCACTGGCTGATCAGGAAGGTGGGGGAGTCGGTTCTCACCGAGAAAGTGGCCGCACTGGGCGTCGATGAGCTCTTAACAACAGCGAAGATCGAGGTGGCAACCGCCGTGAAGAACCGCGCGCAGGACGTGCTGGACTCCTACGGCGTCGGCATGGAGATCGTGGCCGCCCACCTGCAGGAAGTCAATCCTCCGCGTGAAGTGGCGGACGCCTTCCGTGATGTCGCGAGTGCGAGAGAGGACAGAAGCCGCATCATCCAGGAGGCGAACGGCTACGCGAACCGCGTTGTGCCCATGGCGCGCGGCGAGGCGCAGCGACTCATCACCTCGGCGGAGGGATACCGGACAGAGAAAGCTAAGACCGCCGAGGGCGAGGCGCATCGTTTCAGAGCCACGGTCGTCGAGTACTGGAAGAATCCGGCGGCAGCTCGCCAGCGCCTGTACCTCGAGGTGATGGAAGAGGTGCTCTCGAAAGTAAGGAAGTACGTAGTCGATGCGGAGTCCGGTGAGAAACTCAACCTGAGGTTCCTGTCGCAGCGCGACTGACAGTCCCCCTGCGCGCAGGTGCCTGGATGGTCCGCGTTCGAGCACGTTGCGGCGCGCGCGTCGATGCCCGCACCAGCGTTTACGCTTGACAGAAGCAAGTTCAGACAGCTAGACTCAGTTGGTTTTGTTGGCCTCAGTTCGCGCCAAGTTCAGGCGGACAGCGAGGTTGCATATGCGACCCGCGAGCGACAATCAGTGGAAGGACTGAGTGTTACTTGCAGGCCCAGAGCAGGATCATCACAACCGTAGCGCGGCCATAGAGCGACCCCGGGATCACTTTCCTCAGAGAAGGAAGTGGCGCGGGGTTTCTATGTGAACATGGGCGGTGACCGTCCGAGAGCTCTCGGAGTTGCGCCCAGCGGTTTACAGGAGAAGTCCGACACACCATTCCAAGCAAGGGGCCCGGCCAGGATGAAAGAGGTCTTCATTGGAAGCGAGAATCTCCTGAAGCTGATAGGGAGATGGGCGAAGGACCACCGGGTCTACGTGCCGGTCACGTTCGACATCATGAACGACGAGGAGACGCCGGACTACGACCTCGTCAAGGATGCTGTGCCAGAGACGATGCAGCTCCACGGCGCGGCCCCGGCGCATTCGGCCAAGGCGTTCGTCTTCTACCCACGCGAGGTCGTGGCCAACTACCCCAGCAGCGACACGGAGGCCAACGTCGAGGCCCCCTCCACGGTCGTCGTCGGTCCACGCGGGTGCGACGTCCGCGGCTTGGGCAAGTTCGACAAGGTTTACTGGAGCACCAAGCATTTCACCGAGGAACACGACGACCCCTTCATCATAGAGAAGCGGGAGAGCACGTACATCGTCTCGATCGACTGCACGGCAGCGAAGGAGACCTGCTTCTGCACCGCGGTAGGTGGTAAGCCGTTCGCGGAGGAGGGGTTTGACCTCAACCTCTCGCCGCTGGGCTCAGGGTGCATTGTGGCCGTCGGGTCTGAGCGCGGGGAAGGCCTGCTCGCCGGAGCGGACGATCTGTTCAGAGAGGTGACGCAGGAGCACAAGTCCGAGCGCGACAAGAACCGCGCGTCGGTGACCGAGGCGGTCGACCGGCAGAACGCGCAGTTCGCGGTAGACCAGCCGTATGACAAGCGCGACCTCGCGTCGTCGGAAGACGCGTGGGCGTACGTGACGCAGAACTGCGTCGGCTGCGGGGCGTGCAATCGTGTATGCCCGACGTGCACATGCTTCCTTCTGGTGGACCAGCGGGCGAAGGGCGGCTACGAGCGTAGCCGGAACTGGGACACGTGTTTGTCCATCGGGTACGCACGCACGGGCGGCGGGGGCAACTCTCGGCCCGCGCTCGCGCAGCGACTCGAGAACAGGCTGCGGTGCAAGTTTGAGTACTCACGCGACAGGTACGACCTCGTGACATGCACCGGCTGTGGCAGGTGCATCGATGCCTGCATGGGCAGGATCGACATGAGGGAAGCCATCAAGCACGTGGTTACGGAGAAGGCGAAGGTATGAAGAATCTCTACAGGCCGATCGAAAGTGTAATCGAGGACATCAAGTCGGAGACGCCGAACATCACGACGTACCGCTTCCGGCCGAAGGAGCCCATCAGCTTCGAGGCCGGCCAGTTCGTCGAACTGACGGTGCCCGGTGTCGGGGAGGCTCCATTCACACCGTCCTCTAACCCGAACGTCACTGACACGATGGAGATTACCATCATGGCGGTCGGGACGGTGACAGAGGCCCTGACAAAAATGAAGGTGGGTGACACGGTCGGGATCAGAGGACCCTACGGCAACGGTTACGACCTGACCGACTTCGAGGGCAAGGAGATCCTCATCATGGGCGGCGGCGTTGGGCTCGCCCCGCTCAGGTCGCTCATTCTGGCGCTCTTCGATGACGTGGACAAGTACAAGAAGATATCCATTCGCTACGGCGCGCGGACACCGGAGGACATCATCTACAGGGACCTTCTTCCGGAGTGGGCCAAGGTGAAAAACACTGAGGTTCTGCAGACCATCGACGAGCCGCACCCGGACTGGAAGGGAACGGTCGGCGTCGTCACCGTTCTGCTCGACGACCTGCCGCTTCTGACGACCGTAGACGTTGAGGGTCTGCCATTCAATCCCGAGACGGCGGTGGCGTGCGTCTGTGGCCCGCCGATCATGCTCAAGTTCGTCAATGCCGCACTGCTTGACAAGGGGTTCAAGCCGGAGAACATCTACCATTCGATGGAGCGCAACATGAGCTGCGGGCTCGGCAAGTGCGGGCACTGTATGATGGGCGAGTTCTATATCTGCAAGGACGGTCCCGTCATGACGGCGGCGCAGATCGCCGAGTTCGATGATCCGTTCTAGCCGTTCACGCTTGAGGGGTTAAACGACATGCCAGAGACCAAAAAGGCGTCTTGTCTCTTCTGCTCGTTCCAGTGCGGCTTCGCAATGGAGATGGACGCGGGAGTGCCGGTCAGAGTCGACCTGGACACGGAGGCCCCGCACAATCTTGGGTCGCTGTGCACCCGGGGGCACTACAACCTGGAACTCCTTGTTCATCCCAGGCGCAATCTTGCGACTACGGTCAACAGGCGGAGAGTTCCGTGGATGTCGGGGGTGACCAAAGTCGCGGGGAAACTCAAGGAGATCAAGGAAGCCGACGGTGGTGACGCGCTGGGCGTGATCGTGGGCACCGAGCTCTCGAACGAGGACTACGCCGCGGCCGCCGCGTTCGCCGCCGGCACGCTCGGCACTGGGAACATCACTGTTGCGTACGACGGGAATGACTATCCGCTTCTCAGGGGAGGAGGGGGTGGTGACGCAACGCCGTCGGACCTCGACGACGCCGACTGTTTCGTGCTGGTGGGCGACATCTTCTGGGGCCATCCAAGCGTCGCGAAGCGCATCATCGAGTCCCGCTACAAGAGCAGGACGAACAGGATCTACACGCTCAACCCCTACCGCAGCAACACCGACTGGTTCGCTGACCGCCACATCGTCGTCCGTCCCGGCGCCGAGCCGGTTGTGCTCGCAGGTCTCCTCGCCGCCATGAACGCACAGGGCGCGCCGCGCGTGGAGCTTGATTCCGCCGCCGCCGCCGGCGGGCTTGCGACCAGGGAGTTCACGGCCATCGCCGGGGGGCTCAAGGAGCATCACAAGGTCGTCGTGATGGTGAGCTCGAGACTCGGCGACTCGGCGGCGGGCTTCTTGACCGGGCAACTGGCGGCTCTTCTCGCCCGGAAGGTCGGTGGGAAGTACGCCCCACTTTTCCGCGGCGGCAATGCGCTCGGCGCGTACAACACCATCGGTTCCGCCAGAACGGTCCCAGAGGTTCTCTCGGATGTCACCTCGGGCAAGATCAAGGGGCTTCTGGTGTTGGGTCCGGACATCCTCCAGCTCTATCCGGGAGCGGTGAGCACCGAGGACCTCGAGAGGCTCCAGCTCCTCGTGGCGTCTGCCATCTTCGAGAATGACACGACGAAGCACAGCGACGTCGGGCTGCCGCAGGCCGTGTGGACCGAAATGGCCGGGGCCTATACCGGGTCGCTGGGCGTCGCGACCACGATTGCGCCTCTGACGGACGCGCAGGGAGACGCACGGTCGACAGGTGAGATGCTGTCGGACATCGCCAGCGAGATGGGCGCGGCACTGCCCTCGGGCGGCGGCTCAACGGCCGAGCACCCCGAGCTTCCCATTGACGCCCAGGCCGAGCTCAACCGGATAGCCGGGCAGTCGACAGAAGAGGGTGTTGTACTCATCGAGGGTATCAACCCGCTCCACCGCTGGGACGGCACCATCACGGGCAGAATGAGCTTCCCGAAGGTGATCTCCCCCTACTGTGATATCTGGATCGGTGAAGAGATAGCAGGGAGCCTCGGGGTCGAGGCCGGGTCCAATGTGGCCTTAGCTACTGAGCGCGGCGAGACGACGATAATCGCGACCGTCACCGACAGAATGCCAGGCGGGCTGGTGGCGATTCCGAGCTACGTGCCCGACGTCAGAGGGCTTCTGGCGTGGACGCTGAACCCCTCCACGAAGTGGTTCGACGTGGCGGCTTCGGGCGTGAAGGTGACGCCTGGAACATAGACGATTACCTAAGGAGACCTCGTGGAACGACTTGGCCGCGCGGTCGACGTGGCACCATCCTACGGGAGAGCTGGATGAACAAGAGAAACGTCCTCGACTACGGGCGCTGCATTGGTTGCAGAAGCTGCATAGCAGCCTGCTACTATTCCCACAATTTTCAGGACCAGCTCGAGGCCTCCACCGTAGTGACCAATGCCGTGCTGCAGATGAACTGCCGGCATTGCGAACAGCCGCTGTGTGAGGCAGCGTGTCCCCAGGAAGCCATCAAGAGACGGGACGACGGGTTGGTCATCAGGAGCACCATTTTGTGCAGTGGCTGCACGTCGTGCGCCCAGGCGTGCCCGTTCGGTGCGATCGATCTGGAGCGGACACGTCACCACATGCCGAAGTGTGATCTCTGCGACTGGCGCACCCTCGAAGGCAAGGACACGATGTGCGCGGCAACGTGCGTCTCGGGCGCAAGGACGTTCGAGGACGTGAGCGACATCGAAACTCAGAGGGGCACGCCGATGAGAGGCAGCCGCGCGATCGCCAAGACGTGGCGAGGAAAGCGGTAGGCACGCCCGAGCACAAGCGATCATGTGGACGCTGTCAGAGCGAGAGAGGTAGCATAAATGGCATCATCACTTGGCTTGGTTCTGAAGTTCCTCATCTTCCCCGGCCTCTTGTTCACTGCGGTCGTTGGGCTTCTTACGCAGTGGGTCGACAGAAAGGTGAGCGCCAGAGTCCAGTGGAGAGTTGGGCCACCCTGGTTCCAGCCGTTCGCGGACATCCTGAAGCTCCTCGGGAAGGAGATCATCATTCCCGAGGGAGCCAGGCGCACGGGCTTCCTGCTGGCCCCGTTGGCTGGCCTTGCGGCGGTGGGGGTGGTGTCGACAGCGTTGTGGTTGGCCAACATGGGGGGCGACGGGTTCGTGGGGGACCTGATCGGTGTCATCTACCTGCTGACGATACCATCGCTGGCCATAATCATCGGCGCGTCGGCGTCGAGTAACCCACTGGCGAGCGTCGGAGCGAGCCGCGAGATGAAGCTGGTGCTCGCGTACGAGCTGCCGTTCGTCATCGCCATTTTCACGGCCGTGACCAAGGTCTCGCCGATGACGCTGAGACTCGACGGGATTCTCGATTACCAGGCGGCGAACGGCGTGCTCCTCGGCAACCCCTCGTGCATCATTGCCTTCGTTGTCGTCATCCTCTGCGCGCAGGCGAAGCTCACGTATACGCCGTTCGACATTCCAGAGGCGGAAACCGAGCTCATGGACGGGACACACATGGAGTATTCGGGCGCCGCGCTGGCGGTCGTCAATCTGTCCCAGGCCATGATGCTCTTCACGCTTCCCGTCTTCTTCATCACCATCTTCTGGGGCGGGCTCGTCCTGACGGGTTGGGGCATTCTCTATACCATCGTCAAGTATCTGATCATCATCACGATAATCGTTCTCATTAAGAACACGAATCCAAGGGTGAGGATCGACCAGGCCGTCCGGTTCTTCTGGGGCCCGGTCACGGTTCTCGCGATCATCGGCATGGTGCTCGCGATAGTGGGCCTCTAAGGGTCAATACGGAGCGCAAGTACATGGGTGCTACCAGCTGGGGATTCAAGAAGTCGCTGTGGGTATTCCACCTGAACGCCGGGGCCTGCAACAACTGCGACATCGAGGTACTCGACTGCCTGTGCCCTCGGTTCGACATCGAGCGCTTCGGCATGAAGCTCGTGGGGAGCGTGAAGCACGCCGACGTGCTTCTGGTCTCGGGCTTCGTCTCGAGAAAGGTGTTGCCGCAGGTCATCGAGACTTACGAGCAGGCGCCGAAGCCCGTGGCCGTTGTGGCACTGGGGTCGTGTGGCTGCACGGGTGGGATTTTCAGGGACGGCTACAACTTCGCGGGACCGGTGGACAAGCTGATCCCGGTCGACGCGTACATTCCCGGATGTCCGCCGCGGCCCGAGGCGATCATAGACGGTATCGTGAAGCTCATGGGAAAGCTCTAGGCTTAGGACTGGTTCCGAGAGGACCGCTGGGCGGGCATATCAACGCGAACGCTAGGGGAGTGGAGAAGCAATGAGCAAACAAGTGCTTACGAACCTTAAGACCAAGTTCGGCGACCGTGTCGAGATCCGCGAGCACAACGACCGCCGGGCGTACGTGACGGTCAGCAACGGGGACTGGATGGAGGTCCTCCGCTACATGTACGAGGTGGAGGGGGGGAGGCTGACCACGGCGACCGGGAGCGACAGGCCGACCGGGGTGGAACTGCTGTATCACTTCGCGATCGACACGGACGCGATCGTCGTGAACATAAGAACGACGCTCAAGAAACCGTTCCCGAAGATCGAGTCGCTGACCCCGCACTACTACGCCGCCGATTTCATCGAGCGAGAGATCTTCGATTTCCTCGGTGTCGAATTCGAGGGGCACCCGGACCCGAGGAAGATCCTCTCCTCACACGACAGGCCCGCGGATTTCCACGTAATGAGGAGAGACGAATAGATGAGCACGATAATACCCATTGGTCCGTTCCATCCAGTGCTCGAGGAGCCGGAGTATATCCAGCTCTACGTGGACGGGGAGACCGTGGAGAGCGCCGACATCGACCTCGGCCGAATCCACCGCGGGATGGAGCTTCTCGCGCAGGAGAAGACGTTCGACCAGGACATCTTCCTCGTTGAGCGTATCTGCGGCATCTGCTCGGCGTCGCACAGCTGGGCCGCCAGCCTGGCGATGGAGGACATCGTCGGCGTTACGCCGCCTGATCGGGCACGCTACCTCAGGACGATCGTGCACGAGCTCGAGAGGCTTCACAGCCACATGCTCTGGGTGGGGTTGGCAGGACACATACTCGGGTACTGGACGGTCTTCATGTGGGGCTGGAAGTATCGCGAGCCGGTCCTCGATGCTCTCGAAATGATCACGGGGAACAGGCAGCACTATGCGTGGTACAAGGCCGGTGGCGTGCGCAGGGCCGTGGCGGATGAGATCTGGCCGGAAGTCCTCAAGATCATCGACGAGTTCGCGGGGAACGTGGATATGCTCACGGGCGCCATCCTCGAC
>DAOWCM010000023.1 GCA_030639555.1 Candidatus Eiseniibacteriota bacterium
GAGCGCTCGCGGTGGACCAGCAGGAAAGATTGTGGATCGTCTACTGGCAGCGACGGGGGGTCGACGTGTGGGACTACGGAGACTACTACACCCACGATGACGACACGATCACCCATTACGGGCAGGCAGACGGCCTGCCGAGTGACGCAATCCACGCTGTGCTCGTGGCGTCGGACGGACGCGTGTGGCTGGGCGGCAACAACGGGCTTGCCGTCCTCGACGCGGCCGGTGAGACGTGGACCGTGCTTGCTGACCTGGACGTGGACGAGGTCACAGACGTGGCCGAGGACGCGCAGGGCCACGTGTGGGCCGCGACCGACCAGGGCGTTGCGATGCTCTATTCGAGCGGCGAACTAGCCAGGTTCTACACGACGGCCGATGGCCTGAAGGACGACCTTGTCCAGCTGATCACGGTCGACCGGACCGGCGGCACGGTGTGGGCGGTCACCGAGGACTTCAGCACGGGAGAGACGTCACTGAACATGCTCGAGACTGGATTCGGACTCGACAGCGGCGTCTTCGTCTACCCGAACCCCTGGAAGGAAGGGGAGTCGACCGAGTCGATCAAGGTCCAGGGCGCGCCGGAAGGTTCCACCGTCGAGATTTTTGATATCACAGGGCAGGCCGTCCGGAGACTCTCCGCGACGCGCGAGCCCTACGTCTGGGATTCGCTGGACGCGAACCTGAACGAGGTGCCCAGCGGCGTCTATGTGATCAGGATAGAGATGCCCACGGGCGAACTGGCTTTCACGAAGGTAGCCATCATAAGGTAGACGATGACCAAGCAGGGGAAGAGAGTGCGCACGCTGGTGGTCGGCGCCGGGTCCGCTGGGACCATGGCCGCGACCGCGATGGCCAAACGGCCCGAGCAGGGCTACGTCGTCGCGGGGTTCCTTGATGACGATCCGGCGAAGCTGGGGCAGACGATCGCCGGCGCTCCGGTGCTGGGCACCATAGCGGACCTCGCCGTCGTCGCCGCCGAATACGACATCCAGGAAGTCGTCATCGCAATACCCTCCGCATCGGGGCACACCATCCGCGAGGTGGTCCGACTGTGCGAGGAGACCGGGCGCTCGTTCAAGATCGTCCCGGGCGTCTGGGAGATAATCCTCGGCGACGTCGAGATCAACCAGATCAGGGAACTCAAGCTCGAGGACCTGCTGGGACGCGAGACGGTCACGCTCGATGTGAAGAAGATGACCGCGTACATTCAGGGTCGAGTGGTCCTCATCACCGGTGCGGGCGGCTCTATCGGGTCTGAACTGGCCAGGCTCGTCGCGGGGTTCAGGCCCTCGAGCATTCTGCTGATGGGGCGAGGCGAGAACAGCGTCTACGAGATCGACAGGGAACTCGCCACCGACCACCCGGACGTCAACAGGGTCCCGGTCATCGGGAGCGTCGCGGACGAGGTGGCGCTGGAGAAGGTCTTCGCCGAATACCATCCCCAGGTAGTGTTCCATGCGGCGGCGCACAAACACGTCCATCTCATGGAGTTCTACCCGGACGAGGCCATCAAGAACAACGTCACCGGCACACGCAGATTGATCGAGGCGGCCGCCAGGTACGGCGTAGATCGGTTGGTAATGCTCTCGACCGACAAGGCGGTGCGCCCCAGGGGTGTGATGGGCGCATCGAAACGCCTGGCCGAGCTGACGATGCTGAGGAAGACGGCAGAGGGATGTCGCACCAAGCTGATCGCCGTCCGCTTCGGCAACGTGCTGGGCAGTCGCGGCAGCGTCGTCCCGATGTTCCAACAGCAGGTGAGGCTCGGTGGGCCCGTTACGGTCACGCACCCGGACGTCACGCGCTACTTCATGACCATCCGTGAGGCCGCCATGCTGGTCCTCGAGGCCGGATTTGCCGGCCGCGGGGGCGAGATCTTCGTGCTGGATATGGGGGACCCCATCCGGATATCCGAGCTCGCAGAACACGTCATCAGGCTGTCCGGGCTGGAACCCGGCACGGATATAGCTATAGAGTACTGCGGTCTCCGCCCCGGCGAGAAACTGCACGAGGAGCTGTGGTCCTCCTCGGAGACGCTGTCGAGGACGGAGTACGACAAGATCCTTGTCCTGAAGTCCGGTGGCTCGCCGCCGCTCTCGCAGATCGCGTCCACCTCGGACTTGCTCGAGGAGCTGGCCGCGCGCGGCGACCGCGAAGGGATTGTGAGGACGCTCAGGGGACTCTTCGAAGACATGTCAGCGGAGGAGGGAGATGAAGAGAGCACTACCCGCGGTTGAGGGCGGCGAACCCGTCAGGGGGAACTTCCTTCCCTTCGCGCTTCCGTCGATCGGCGAGAAGGAGATCGCCGAGGTCGTTGCGACCCTGAGGTCCGGATGGCTGACCGTCGGTCCGAGAACGAAGAGGTTTGAGGAGATGGTCGCGGTCCACGTCGGGGTCGTGCGTGCGGCTGCTCTCAGCTCGTGCACGGCCGGGCTGCACCTCGGCATGAAGGTGCTGGGAGTGGAGCGGGGAGACGAGGTCATCCTCCCGGCCCTCAACTTCATCGCGGGGCCGAATTGCGCGATCCATCTGGGCGCGACTCCCGTACTGGTTGACGTGGACCCAGAGACGCTGAACGTCACACCCGAGATCCTGGCCGCCGCCATCACAGAACGCACGAAGCTCATCGTTCCGGTGCATTTCGGTGGACGGCCCCTTGACATCGACGGGATCATGGAGGTTGCGCGGCGCCGAGGCATCGCGGTCCTCGGTGACGCCGCCCACGCGATGGGGGCGGACTACGGCGGGCGCAAGGTGGGGTCGGTCGCGGACGCCACGTCCTTCAGCTTCTACGTGACAAAGGGTATCACCACCGGAGAGGGCGGGTGCCTGACCTCGCCGAATGCCGACCTGGTTGACCGGGTCGGCGTGCTGAGCCTCCACGGAATGACCAGCGGTGCTTGGAACCGCTATTCGGAGCGGGGGTCGTGGTTCTACGAGGTTCACGAACCCGGCCACAAGTACAACATGACCGATATCCAGGCTGCCCTCGGCATACACCAGATGGAGAAGGTCGACGAGTTCAGGGAGAGACGCGAGGAGATCGCGCGGGCATTCAACAGCGAACTTGGGGCGAAGGATGCGATCAGTGTGCCGTCGTCCTGCGGCTCGTGCAAGCACGCGTGGCACCTGTACCCGATCCGGCTTAGGACTGAGCTGCTCAAGATCGACCGCGACTCGTTCATTAGGAATCTCAGCGACGAGGGCATCGGAACGAGCGTTCACTTCATCCCGGTTCACTACCATGGCTACTACAGCAAGCGGCTCGACTACGGCCGCGGCAGTTTCCCGGTGACCGAGGAGTTCTTTGAGCGCGCGGTGTCCCTGCCCATCTACTCGTCTATGAGCGACGGTGATGTGAACGATGTGGTCGAGGCGGTGTGTAAGCTCCTCGACTACTACAGGAGGTAGCGCCCTCAGGACCGCCCGCGGTAGCTCCCAGGCAGCACTGCGAGGCACAGCTCTGAAGAGGTGGTTCAAGCTGGACATCGAGTTGTCGGCCGACGTCAATCCAGGGGAGTGGAGCCGCCTCGTCGCCGAAGACGAGGCCGCTACGTTCTTCCACACGCCGGAGTGGTCCGACGTCCTGACCTCGGCCCTGCCCGGCTTCCAGTCGTCGCACGTCGCCGCGCGCGATGGCGACCGGCTGATTGCCCTGATGCCCGCGCTCGGCCGGTCGAGGTTCGGGGCAACGACGCTGGAGTCCATGGCCTTCGGTACCTTCGGAGGCCCGGTGCTGGGCGCCGCTGCGTCCGCGGACACCGCGTGTGCGTTGCTCGCGGAGTTCGCGGGGGCCGCGGCGTCGTTGCGAGTGGGGTGCGCGCAGATCGTCGACCGTTCGGGTCGAATCCAGGAATCCGACCTGCCCGGCTTCCGCCCTGCCGACGACACCGTGCAAGTGGTTGCTCTCTCCACGGGCTACGAGGAACTCGAGAAGCGGTTCAAGCCGGCCGCGCGCAACAAGATGCGGAAGGCCATGAAGGCCGGAGTGACCATCAGGCGTGCGGAGTCCGAGACGGACTTCCTCGCCTACCATGCCGTTCTCGAGGAGTGCAGCAGGGAGTGGGCGATCAGACCGCGGCCCGGACCGGAGTTTTTCAGCGCCCTGTCCGCGCTGGACCGGAACGTCGTGCAGATGTGGCTCGCCGTTCACGACGGGAATGTGCTGGCGGGCGACCTCAACTTCGCCCTTCACGGGACGGTGATGAACTGGGGCAACGTATCGACCGACGCGGCCAAATCACTCGCGCCCAATAATCTCCTGCACGCCAACGCGATCGAACAGGGCGTGCGTGACGGGCACCACACCTACGACCTCGGGTCGAGCGGCGGCATCGAGGGAGTGAGGGCCTTCAAAGCGTCTTTCGGGACGGCGGACGTCCCGGTCCGGAGGTTCGTGCTGGAGAAGGCGTGGTATCGCGGCCTGAAGAAGGCCGCGGGTCGCAGAACGAGAAGCGGGGGAGAGCTCACATGACACCTTCTGCCAGGATAGTCCTGCTCGTGGCCATCGCGGTCCACGTCGTGTTCCTGGCGTCCCTCATCGCCCCCGGCCATTTTCTGAACCCTCTCTTTCCAGAAGGGATGCACAATCTGGGCGAGGGGCAGGGAAGTGACTTCTACGCCTTCTACCAGGCCGGGCGTTACGTGCTGGACGGCGAGAACATCTACACGAGACCCATGGACGATCCCGACCGCGTCGTTCCGTACGCTTATTTCTACCGCTACCTTCCCTTCGTGGCGTACACGATCGGGGTCGCGGCCAACGCCGTGGAGCCGAAGGTCGCCTACTGGATCTGGGTCGCTATCATCGAGCTCGTCCTCGGGCTGTGTATTTGGGGCACGCGCCGCATCACTCGGGACTCCAGCCTCTTTGCCTACCTTGCCGCAATGTGGCTCCTGTACACGCCGTTCTACATCGAGCAGTACATGGGGCAGCTCACCTTCGCGATGGCAGCGATGTCATTCGCGTTCGCCGTGATGCACCTCCGGGGGAGGGCGCTTGCGTCCGACGGTTGGTGGTGGGCAAGCGTTGTCATCAAGCACCTGACCGTGCTGTATGTTCCCATTCTGATCAGGTTGCGGAAGTACCGGACCATCGCCATCGCCCTGCTGCTTCTTCTTGTGACGACCGTTCCCTACTTCCTGCTCCGGAGTCACGGAACCGGCCAGTTCAGCAACGACAACTTCAGCCTCAACCTGGACCCGTATGCCGGGAACATGGGCGCCGTCGCGTTCTTCATGGTTCTGAAGGAGCGCTTCTTCCCGCTGGCGTCGCAGGCGTTCGGTCATCTGGGTGCCATCAAGCTGTCGCTCACGCGTCTGGGCGTGTGCCTGGTAATGGGTGTACCAGTGCTTGCGAGTCTGTGGGTGACCTTCCGGAGGAAGCCCTTTGATTTCCTCGAGTCTTTCGCGCTCTGGACCCTCGTGTACTTCCTCGTGTTCAGAGAGGTGTGGGAGTACCACTACGTTCTCTTGATACCCGTGTTCGTGCTACTCTACGCGCGGACGCGGGCGCGCGTACTGTGGTTTATCTACGCGCTCGCCGCTCTTCCAACCCTCTTCGTCTTCTACGACGTCCCGGGCGCGGACCCCGCGGAGGCGTGGCAGGCGTGGAGCGCTCTCGAGCACGTCGTCAACCACGGCTTCAAGCTGATACCTGTCGTGTGGCTCTTCGTGTGGGTGGCCGCGGGCTACCTGCGCCGCCACAGCAAGCTCATGGAATCCCGAATGGACACAGCCCTCGACCTGGTCACGTAGGCTGTCCGGCGCCGGCGTGGCCGGACGCGGCCCTCGGACGGGGCCTCCGCGGGCGCGCTGGGACGGGACCGCGGGGCGGCCCTAGGAACGATCGATGTGGAGCTGACAGCATGCGAATCGCGTACCTCTCCATAGGCGGGCACATACACACCGAGCGCTGGCTCCGCTCGTTCGTCAACCGTGGGCACGAGGTCCACCTGATGACGGTCCAGCCTGTCCCGATCGAGGGCGTGAAGCTGTACGACATCCGGACTGGCATCCGCTTCAAGCCCCTGCACTATGCCGTGGCGCTCCGCAAGGTGAAGAGAATCCTGGCGGAGGTGCGTCCTGACCTCCTGCACACACATTTCCTCACGGGGTACGGCTACTGGGGCGTCTTCTCGGGGTTTCACCCGAACGTCCTGACGGTCTGGGGCGACGACGTCTATCTCACGCCTCACACGTCGTTCCTGAAGGGCCGGCTCGCGCGCATGGCCCTGAGACGCGCCGACCTCGTGACGGGGGACTCAGAGGACATCCTGGAGCGGGCCGTCACCATGGGCGCCGCCAGGGAGGCGTGCCACGTCATCCAGTGGGGCGTCGACGTGACCGCCTTCAGGCCGGACGCGCCGTCGGACGTGCGGGAGCGCCTGGGCATCCCCGCCGACTCACCGGTGGTCATCAGCATACGGAGCTTCACGCAGCCGTACTACAACATCGACGTCATCGTGCGCGCTATCCCCGCGATCCTTGAAAAGCGCCCGGACACGCATTTCATCATCGCCGGCAATGAGGGCGACGACACGGAGTTCAGGAAGCTGGCAGGGCAGCTGTCCATCGATGAGAGAGCGCACTTCGTGGGCAAGATCCCGCACGAGGAGCTCCCGGCGTACCTCGTCACGTCCGACGCGTTCCTCAGCGTGCCGTCGGTCGACGCGACCGCCGTATCGCTGCTGGAGGCCATGGCGTGCGGGACCCCGGTGGTGGTGTCCGGTCTGGATTCCGCGCTCGAGTGGGTCACTGACGGGAAGAACGGGCTCGTCGTGAGCCCGCGTGACCAGACTGCCCTGGAGGGCGCTGTCCTGCAGCTCCTGGATTCCCCGGAGCGCAGGAAGGAGTTCGGAACCATCAGCGCAGGTCTCATCAGGGAGCGCGCTGACCACGAGACCCACATGGCGAGAATGGAAGAGCTCTGCCTGGAGCTCGTCGAGCGCTGGAGGAAGCCTGGTGGAGCCCGCGAGATCCGTTAGCGTCATCATCCCAACCTTCTGCAAGCGGGAGTTCCTCGAGCCGACGTTGATTTCGCTCGGACTGCAGACCTACCCCGCTGAGAATATCCAGGTGCTCGTAGTCGACGACTGCTCCGACGACGGGACGTTCGAGTATCTCCAGTCGCTCGAGACTCCCTACACGCTCGTCCCGATAAGGCACGAGGTCAACAAGGGGAGGGCCGCGGCGAGGAACACGGCCGTCCGCGCCGCGACGGGCGACCTCGCCGTGTTCGTGGACGACGACATGCGCTGCGAGCCCGATCTCATAGAGCGGCACGTCCGCTTCCACGACGCACACCCTGGCACCGTGGTCATCGGCAGCGCCGTTACGGCGCCGGAGCTCGGGCGTGCGACCGTGTTCTCATACCTCGACGAGATGGGGGTGCACCGGCTTCCCCCGGGCTCCGTGTCTCCGGCCCGGTACTTCGTCACGAACAACGCATCCGTCGAGCGATGCCATCTCCTGGACGTCGGGTTGTTCGATGAGACGTTCAGACGCTACGGCTTCGAGGACACCGAGCTGGCCTTCCGCCTGGAGGACTGTGCGGGACTGAGGTTCATGTACTGCGCCGAGGCCGTCGCATACCACCTGCATGTCCAGACGCTCGACGATGTGCTCGCGAAGCGCATGGACACCGCGCGCCCGCTGCTGCGTCTTCTCGCAAAGCACCCTCACCGCGCGCACGAACTCTCCGCGGACGTCCTGCTGCCGCCCGCGCCGGGAGACGCCGCCGGCCTCAGGCTCCGGAAGCTGCTCGTCGCGCTTGCCACCAACAGGCTCTTCTACACGCTGGTGAAGTCGGTCGCCGGAGCCATGTGGCTCCGCGGGCTGTCTCGGGACGTGATGGTCTATCTCATCGCCTGCCAGTACCGCCGCGGACTCCGCCTGGTCACAGGTAGTGACCGCAGCTGACGACGTCAGGATCGGGGCACGGCAGGCGTCACATTCTTGCAAACTGCGATAGACTGTGCGCCGGTCGCTTGCTTCCACACGCACCCACCATCGATCACTCCCCCCCCGAATGACTCAGGAATCCACCCCACAACGTCCACAGGGCGCTTCTGAGGCCCTCGCGATGCTCTCCTGGGTATCTGGGCACATTTCCTGCTCTTGTACACGCCAGACAGCTGAATAGGGACATGCGTCCCCTGCCATGTTCGTGAGCAGTCACCAGGTCGTGGGCTGATCCCCATACCCAGAGAATGAGTCGAACCGAACCTGATTGCACGGCATGTATGCGGGGGACGCGTTATTGTACCCCCTTTCCGCAAGGAACCGCAGCCGTCACATGCCGTGCCAAGCGAGCGCGAGACACTCCAGCGTGACGGGCCGCTTGGTGGATCACCCCTCGAACGCGCATCGTCGTGGAGCCCGGCTGTTGGGAGGTCTCCTGGCTTCTCGCCCGAGGTTGCTTCAAGACCACCAGCTTCGACCTGCCGTGTGTCATCGGGTCCCCTCTGTAACGGAGTCCGGACAGTGGGCATCCTCGGACAGGGATGCCGCCGGCGCAGAGAGCCGGACGCCGGCCTGCCCCGCCCATGACGCCGCCGTGCCAGACCGGGAATTGGCTGGAAACGTGTGTGTGCGTGTGCCATAATGCTGAGGAGACACGCGGAAGACAGAGGGAGCACCATGAAAGCCATGCGAGAGGCCGCCTGGGTTGCCGCAGTCCTGTTCGTGGCTGCTGGGGCTCTGGCAACAACGATTCACGTGCCGGGCGAGCAGCCAACCATCCAGGACGGCATCACCGCGGCGTCGTCCGGCGACACGGTGCTCGTTGCCTGCGACACGTACTATGAGCACGACATCGTGATGAAGTCAGGCGTGCACCTGCGGAGCGAGACTGGAGAGGCGAGCTGCGTCACGATCGATGGTCAGCGTCTCTCGAGGGTGTTCATCTGCATCGGTCTCAGCAGCGATACGCACATCAGGGGCTTCACCGTGACGCGTGGACTTGCAGACGGTGGCTACCCGGACTACTCCGGCGGCGGCATGTACTGCTTCGACTCCTCTCCCGTGCTCACCTACGTGGTGTTCCTGGACAACGAGGCGGAATCGCGAGGCGGCGGCATGTGCTGCCTGTACGACTCACACCCTCAGCTGACGTCAGTTGTCCTCTCGGACAATCGCGCCGTCTACGGGGGAGGCATGTACTGTTGGGACGGGCCTGAGCCGATTCTGGCGAACGTCACCTTCGATTCGAACGAGGCGGACGATGGAGGCGGGCTCTACTGTTTTGACTCATCCCCGACGCTGACCAACGTCACGTTCTCGCGGAATTCCGCTGAGACAGGTAGCAGCATCTCTCTCTCGCATTTGGCCTATCCAGTGATCGAGAACTCGATCATCGGTTTCAGCGAAGACGAGGAAGGGGGGAGAGGAGAACCGATCCGCTGCTATGGCAGAGGCACTCCGGAGATCTCGCACAGCATCCTCTTCCCTGACGCCGGCTCCGATACGCTGTGCATATCACCAGGCGACGTCCTGATCGAGGACCCTCGCTTCTGCAACATCTACGCCGGGGACCTTTCGCTCTGCAGCAACTCCCCGTGTCTGCCGGCCAATAACTCCTGGGGAGAGCTCATCGGCGCGTTCCCCGAGGGATGCGGCGACTGCGACTCGCCGGTGAAGCAGACCTCATGGGGAGCGGTGAAGGCTCTCTTCCGCTAGTACCGCCTCTCTCTCCACTCGCCTCATCTCACCGCACTCGCGAGGTTCGCTTCTCACGGGACGCGCTGCGCCCAACCCCCGGCCGGGGGCCGTCCGGCCCGGGAGAGCGCTTCAGCACGGCCGACCGGCCTCAGTGAGCTGCCTGACCGACGCATCCAGCCCTCGCGCCCCGGAAACCGGTCACCCCCCACATGGCGAGGAGCCCGCTTGCCTTTCCGTTGACAGCTTTTGGGCCCGGTGCTAGACTCGCGCTCATCTTGGGGCGGAACCCGCGCTCGCGCGTGGAGTTGCGGCGTCCCGGTCCGGATTTGTGCCCGTCTCTGAGCCCAGCGAGGAAGCCAGATGGACGACGTCGAAAGGCTCGCCTCTGAGGTCATCCGAAGACTCAAGGGGAACGAGACCGGCACACGGGAATCCGGAGGAGGCGAGACCGGGGCAGGCGAACCCCGGAACGTCACTCTGAGCGGAGCCGCGACCTCGCGCCAGGAGCCGGCCGAACAGGAGTCCAGGGACGGAGGGACGCCCGCCGGCATCCCGGTGGCCGTCTCCGGACGCCACATCCACGTCGCGAGGGGCGTTCTGGACCGACTGTTCGGAGAGGGCTTCCAGCTGACCAAGCTTCGCGATCTCGGGCAGCCGGGCGAGTTCGCTTCCGAGCAGACGGTGACCGTCGTCGGACGCTCGACGAAGGCGCTGGAGTGCGTACGTGTTCTGGGGCCGGTGCGGTCCTACACGCAGATCGAGCTCTCCGGCACCGACGCCGTCCGCCTCGCTATCGACCCGCCCGTCCGGCCGTCGGGCGATCTGATCGGCAGTGAGAGCGTCACGGTCGCGGGCCCGTGTGGATCAGTGTATCTCAAGGCGAGCGCCATAATGGCGACGCGCCACCTCCACATGACGGAGCGCGACGCACGAGAGCATGGAGTCGCCGACGGCGATCGTGTTCGCATACGTTTCACGGGCGACCGGGCAGTGGTTTTCGAGAACGTGCTGGTCCGCGTCGGGAAGAACTCGGCGCTCGAACTCCACCTGGACACGGACGATGCCAACGCCGCAGGACTGCGGCTGCCGATGACCGTGAAGATCCTTCGCTGATCTCGCGGGCTCGCATACTTGAGGGAGGTGTGACACTTGTCAGGCCTTGCGCTTGGGATGATCGAGACGAAGGGCGTGATCGGGCTTATCGAAGCCACCGACGCCATGGTGAAGACGGCGAACGTCACGCTGACGAAGTACGAGAAGATAGGCGGGGGTTACGTGACGACGCTGGTCAGAGGCGACGTCGGCGCGGTCAAGGCGGCGGTGGCGGCGGGTGCGGAGGCCGCGCAGAAGGTCGGCGAGCTGGTATCGTATCATGTGATACCGGCGCCTCACGAGATGCTCGAGGACGTACTGCTTAAACCGTAGGTGATCCCATCGGGGTCGCTTGACAGATGATGCTGCAGGAAGGCGCTGTGACGGACAACTGAACTCGGTCACAGGAGGAAGCGATGGGCGAGGCCCTTGGTTTGATAGAGACGCGCGGCTTCATTGGCATGGTCGAGGCATCCGACGCCATGGTCAAGGCCGCGAAGGTCACGCTGGTGCACTACGAGAAGGTGGGCGGAGGCTACGTAACCGCCGTCGTACGAGGCGACGTGGCGGCAGTGAGAGCCGCCGTTGACGCCGGAAACGCCGCGGCCAGCAAGGTCGGTGAACTGATATCCACGCACGTCATCCCGCAGCCTCATCTGAGCCTCGAGGACGTGCTGCCGATCGGCAAGACCGCGCGGGCGAAGGCCAAGTAGCATGAATCTCGGTAGAGTCGTCGGGACGGTGGTCTCGACCCGGAAGGACGAGAAGCTGGTAGGCACGAAGCTGCTCGTCGTCAGACAGATCGACCCGGAGGGGAACGAGACCGGGACGTTTGTCGTGGCTGTCGATGCGGTGGGCGCGGGAACAGGTGAGGTCGTGCTGTACGCGAGCGGGAGTTCCGCGAGGCAGACGACGCTCACTGAGGACCGGCCGGCCGACGCGGTCATCATGGCGATCGTCGACTCGATCGAGATCGGGGGCGAGGCAGTTTACGTCAAGTAGCCTCATTGCGGCGATCCCGGATGGGGAGGAGGTCCGACCAGCCTGAGGGCGCGGAGCTTCTGTCTCTCTAGGGGGTCGCTGTGCTGTATCGGGGACGGGTCGATGGCTAACGAAGAAGCGAAGATCGTGGCGATAGTCGACCAGGTGATCGGCGAGCTCAAGGCTCAGGGAGTGGGGGTCACGGCTCCAGCGCCTCCTCCGGCGTTCGACGGCAGAGGCATCCTCGAGGACACCGACAGCGCCGTACGAGCCGCCGGCCGCAGCCTCGCTGAGTCGCGCGAGATGTCCGGCGAGACACGGGAGGCCGTGATCGCGTCGATGAGACGGGCGGTGCTCTCTAACCTCGACCTCCTCTCGAAGATGGCCGTGGACGAGACCGGCCTCGGCCGTTTCGAGGACAAGGTGCGCAAGAACCGCCTGGCGGCGACGAACACGCCTGGCATGGAAGACCTCCGACCGGTCGCCTATTCGGGTGACCACGGGCTGACGATCGTCGAGCGCGCCCCGTATGGCCTCATAGGCTCGATCACGCCTTCCACGAACGCAACGGAGACCATCATCTGCAATGCCATCAGCATGGTGGCCGGCGGGAACGTCGTGGTATTCAATCCGCATCCGAGCGCACGGGCGGTTTCGCTGACGTGCATCGACGTCCTCAACCGCGCGATCGCGGAGGCAGGGGGGCCGCGGGCGCTCCTCCTGACCGTGAGCTCGCCGTCGATCGAGACGGCACAGGCTCTCATGGCGCATCCCGATATCCGCCTTCTGGTGGTGACGGGGGGACCGGGCGTCGTCAAGGCGGCAATGCAGTCAGGCAAGAAAGTCGTGGCGGCCGGCCCCGGCAACCCGCCCGTCGTGGTTGACGAGAGCGCGGACATTCCGCGGGCCGGACGCGACATAGTCGCCGGTGCCAGCCTCGACAACAACATCGTGTGCATAGCCGAGAAGGAGATAGTCGCGGTACGGAGCGTCGTGCCGGCGCTCAAGGCCGCGTTGAGCGATGCCGGCGGCGTCGAGATCAAGGGGCGGTCCGCGGAGCGCCTGACCGATCTTGTCGTGGAGAAGGATGCGGGGCGCGGGAGCTCCTCCAGTCTCCGCCGTCATCTCATCGGCAAGGACATCGGCGTCATCCTCGAGGAAGCTGGGCTCCCGTGCCCCACCGGCGCGCGAATCGCCTTCTTTGAAGCGGACAGATCGCACCCGCTCGTGTGGTCCGAGCAGATGATGCCGGTGATCCCGCTCGTGACGGTCGACACCGTGGACGAAGCGATGAACTTCGCCAGGGAGGTCGAACGCGGCTTCGGTCACACGGCGGTGATGCACTCGCGGAACATCGCCAGCCTCTCGAGAATGGCGACTCTCATGGACGTTGCCATCTTTGTCAAGAACGGGCCGTCGTACGCGGGTCTGGGCTTCGGGGGTGAGGGGTTCACTACCTTCACGATCGCGAGTCCGACCGGAGAGGGCCTGACGAAGGCCTCGACCTTCACGCGTGAGCGACGCTGCGCGCTGGTCGACTACTTCCGCATAGTCTAGCGGACAAGGTACTTCCGGCTCGTGGACCACCCGCCATGGAGGTTGTTGTGTCAGGAACGACGGTCACGGCGATCCAGAGGGCCGGCGTCGTGGGCGCCGGCGGAGCCGGGTTCCCGAGCCACGTCAAGGCGACCGCCAGCGCCGACGTCGTCCTGGCCAACGGCGCGGAGTGCGAGCCCCTCATGAGGGCGGACACGGAGCTCATGGCCCTCGACCCCAAGCGGGTCGTCAGAGGTCTTTCGCTCGTCCGCGACTCTGTCGGGGCGAAGCGGGCCGTGGTCGCGCTCAAGAAGAAGAATCGTCTGGCGATGGACGCGATCGCCGGGGCGCTGCCGGACGACGGTGGAATCGAACTTATGCCCCTCGCCAACGTCTACCCCGCGGGCGACGAATTCCTGCTGGTCTTCGAAGCGACGGGGCGCGTCGTACCTGAGGGCGGGATACCGCCGGATGTGGGCGTCGTCGTCAACAACGTGACGACCCTGGCGCAGGTGGCCGACGCGGTCGAAGGACGTCCGGTCACCGACAGGATGGTCACTGTTCAGGGAGAGGTGGCGAGTCCCGGCACGTTCGTCGC
>DAOWCM010000026.1 GCA_030639555.1 Candidatus Eiseniibacteriota bacterium
GGCGCCCGTTTCTCGGAAGCGACCAGTGCCTAACCAGATGCTGACCCATCGTGTCCTGAATAGCCTTGTAGCAGGCCCCCGCTATCAAGGACGAGCCCCCGGCAGAGACCCCGGGGGGTCGTTTCGGGACAGCCCGGGCCACACGGCCCGGGCCCTCCGTTTGAGATCACTGTCCTCCGCTCAATCCACGACGTCCAGGAACAGCTTCCTGACGAGGTAGTTGCCCTTGAGCCAGGCGTTGGGATTGCCCTTGGTCGACTCGCCGGACGTGAGCATCACCTGAAGCTCCAGTTCGCAGTCCTGGGCAGAATCGCCCGGCCGGATCTTCATCGGAAGGCCCGTCACCGCCGCCCCGGGATACTCCGGCACTTTGTCGCCCACGACCCGGCAGGAGAGCGGCAGGGTGACGTCCCACCCTGGCGCGAATTTCGAGAAGGACCCGGTCTCGATCCGTCTCGGGTCAATGTAGAGCCACGCGTTGCGGACAGGCGGCGGGGCCTCGTCACCCGCGATCCTCCCTATGACCGTGATCACCGTCCGGATCTCACCGCGCGGCACCTCGAGCAGAAACCGTCCGTCTGGCTGACGTAGCGAGGACCGGGTCGACCCGTCGAGGATGTCCACGATCGTGTTCTCCTCGTCGACCCACGGCCCGGTCTCAGCGTGGCAGACCGCGCACGAGCGGCTCTTGCCTCCGATTCCCACTGCCGGCGGGTACGCGCCGGCGGCGCTGCAGAGAAGCAGCGCCATGCCACAGAACACAACTGCGTGCGAGCGTCCCATCTCCTCCCCCTCTCTCTGTCAAGGCGACCTTCCTTCGGCAACCGACGTCAGCTGCGTCTGGCAATTTGCTCGATCAGGTCGCGGAAGATGAAGTGGTGAAACGGCAGGAACGCGTACCAGTACGCGTGCCCGAACACGCCACGAGGTTCGTAGAACGCCTCCACACTGAGGCGGTTCACACCCTCCTCCGGGCGGATGCTGAACTGAAGCCAAGCAGCACCCGGCATCTTCATCTCGGCACGCAGCAGGAGCCTCCTGTCGCGCGCGCGCGCTTCGACGCGCCAGAAATCTATCACGTCACCGACCCTCAGCTCTGACAGGCTCCGCCTGCCCCGAGAGGTCCCGACTCCGAAAAAGACCCGATCGAACGCGCCGCGGACCCTCCACATCCAGTTGCTCTGAAACCACCCCTCCTTGCCCCCGATGCTGCACAAGGACCGGAAGAGCGACGCGGCGCTCTTCTCAGTGAGCAACGAGTGCGAGGACCTGTAGCGTGGGAGCTTCGGGAGATCCGCGAGTCTCAGGTCAAGCTCGTGTGCGGGTGGATAGGAGTCCGACCACCTGGTGTGCACCCGGTCCTCCCGCTCGCGAGCGACGGCCCTCACAACTGCCTCCCGGTAGGTCAGGGGCTTGAACGGGAGGATGCGTCTGATCTCGTTGTCGAGGCAGATCACCTCGTCCGCGCGGCCCTCGAAGAGACTGAGCGTGACCGGAGCGGGGACAGGGGTGATGAGACTGGCGAGGTAGGCCAGGAAACGGACGTTGGAGATCGGAGAGCGCACGAACAGCCTCTTCAGGCCGAGGACATCCGTGAATACCCTGAGTATCTCTTCGTAGGTAAGCACGTCCGCGCCCCCGATGTCGAAGGACCGCCCGGAGGTCGCGGGCTCCTCGAGCGCACCGACCAGGTACTTGACCACGTCGCGGATGCCGATCGGTTGACACCGCGTCTGCGCCCAGCGTGGCGTAGGAAACACCAGGATGTTCTTCACAAGATGCTCGACGATCTCGTACGAGGCACTGCCCGAGCCTATGATGATGGCCGCGCGCAGGATGGTCGTGGGGACGCTGCCCCGTGAGAGCTCGCGGGCCACCTTCTTCCTGCTGCGCAGATGAGGGGAGAGGACGGCCTGAACGTCGCCGAGCGCTCCGAGGTAAATGATCCTCTTGACATCGCCTTCTTCAGCTGCCCTCCTGAAATTGGCCGCAGCGCAGAAGTCGGTCGACTCGAATATCTTCTGTCCCAGAAGCAGTGAGTGGATCAGGTAGTAGGCGGTGTGGACACCGTCGAGGGCCGTCGCCAGTTCCTCCGGCCGAAGAGCGTCGGCCACCACTATCTCTGCATCCGCCCACCGCTCTTTGTACTCGGGAGAGGCGGCGCGCACCATCACTCTGACGTGATACCCTCGTGCCAGCAGCTCGGGAACGAGCCGTCCCCCCACGTACCCGGTGGCTCCGGTGACCAGCACCTTTCCTATGCCTGTCTGCGGCTTGGAGGGTAGGTCGCGACAGAAGAAGCCGTCATCCCACTTCAACACCGGCTCTCCTGTGATGCGGCTGGTTGTCATGCTGGTCTGCTCCCACGGAACAGGTTCGCCGCCGCCCTCTGAAGCCGCGGCGTCGCCACACGATGCAGGCGCCCCACCGGTTACGAGGTACTCCTTAAGGATGAGGTGCCCACGGCGATTGACTCCCGCTCAGACTAGCACAGACAGGGCGTTACTGGGAGCATCCGAATTGCGGTAGGCGAAGTGACGCTTGATGTCGGCCCGCCGCCACGCTATGCTAGATGGTGAGTCACAGGGGCGTAGCGTGTCTTGGTGCGCTCACCTGCTTCAAAGAGAGCAGGCAGCCGGAGGTTGGGAACCTCTCGCCCCTACCAAACCAGACAGTCCAATTTGCGCGTGGAGCCGTGACCGCCGTCAGTGCGTTTGTTGTCGTTCGCACTGAACGCGGCGCGTGCTCTGCATTCTATTATGGACCCCGGTCTTGTGCCAAGAGGTGAGGCTGGTCGTGACCGGTGAGCGACATCGCGTTGGAGAAGGGGGCCATGTGAGTGAGGCGACTCTGACCGCCGACATCAGCAACCACGTCGGGGCTGTGCTGGTCGTGGGAGCCGGTATCTCTGGCATGCAGGCGGCCTTGGATCTGGCGGACGGCGGGTACTACGTGTACCTCCTCGATAGCGAGCCGGCGATCGGCGGGTTGATGTCCAAGCTGGACAAGACGTTTCCCACCAACGACTGCGCCATGTGTGTCATGAGCCCGAAGCTCGTCGACTGCGGCCGCCATCTCAACATCGAGCTCATCACCTACGCCGACGTCAAGGGTATCAAGGGCGAGCCCGGCAACTACCAGGTGAGCATCCTGCGGAAGGCGAAGTCGGTCGACGAGGAGAAGTGCACGGGATGCGGAGAGTGCGTGACGAGCTGTCCCTCGCGCTACATTGTGCGCGCGCCCACCGACGAGATACGCTACGCCCCGGCGCTCGGCGAGGAGGACCGAGACTTCCTCGACCGACTGCTGCGCCAGGAGCCGGACATCGAGGGGAATCTCCTCAGCGTGCTGCAGGACATTAGCACCTACTACCGCTACCTCCCTGAGCACATCCTCGAGTACGTTGCCGACAGCACCGGTATCCCGCTGGCCAGGATGATCTCCATTGCCACGTTCTACAGCGCGTTCTCGCTCGAGCAGAAGGGTGAGCACACCATCTCCGTCTGCGCGGGAACCGCGTGCCACGTCAAAGGCTCGGGGCCGATTCTGTCTAGGCTCGAGACGATCCTGGGAGTCGAGAGCGGCGGAACGACGGCAGACCGGAAGTTCACGCTTCAGACCGTCAGGTGCATAGGCTGCTGCGCGCTGGCCCCGGCCATCCGGATAGACGAGGAGACGTACGGGTTCGTGATGCTCCGCGGTCTCGAGAAGATACTCAAGGAGTACTAGAACATGTCCCAGCTCAGCTCCTTCGAGGAGTTCGAGGAAACCAGACGCAGAGCTGCCGAGACGCACTGGAGCGGGCCGACCAGCATCCGTGTGGGGATGGCTTCGTGCGGCCTCGCCGCAGGAGCGGAGCGGCTCTACAGGGCGGCCTCCGAGGGAGCGAGGTTGGGAGACGCCGACTTCAACGTGGTCCGGGTGGGGTGCCGCGGAAGCTGCGCCGTGGAGCCGATGGTCGAGGTCGTCTGCCCGGACTTCCATCTCATCTTCAGCGACGTCACGCCCGCCAGCATGGACGCCATCATAGAGGGTGCGAGAACAGGCGATTTCAGTTCCTTCGAGGCCGGTGAGACGCTCTGGCAGGAGCGACAGAGCCTGAGGGCCGACGGCACGCCGTTCGTCACACGTCCGGGCTATGAGGGTGACGTTCCGGACATCTCGTCCATCCCGTTCTACCGGCCGCAGCGGAAGATCGTCACGCGCAATTGCGGCCTCATCGATCCTTTCAGTATCGAGGACGCCATTGCCAGGGACGGTTACGCAGCACTCGTCAAGGTACTCAGGGACAACGATCCGCAGGCCGTGATTCAGACGATACTCGACTCGGGGCTCCGAGGCCGCGGCGGGGCCGGCTTCCCCACAGGGCGAAAGTGGGCGATCGCGCGAGCCGCATCTGGCAAGGAGAAATCGGTGTTCGTCAACGCCGACGAGGGAGACCCGGGGGCCTTCATGGACCGGTCGGTCCTCGAGAGCGACCCCCACACGGTGCTCGAGGGAATGACCATCGGGGCGTTCGCGATCGGCGCGTCAATCGGCATAATCTACATCCGGGCCGAGTATCCGCTGGCTGTGCAAACGGTGCAGAACGCGATCGTGCAGGCCCGCGAGTACGGCCTCCTGGGCGATAACGTACTCGGGACCTCGTTCAGTTTCGACGTCTCCATCAGGATCGGAGCGGGCGCGTTTGTCTGCGGAGAGGAGACGGCACTGATCGCCTCGGCGGAGGGGAAGGTCGGCGAGCCGAGACCGCGTCCCCCCTACCCCGCGCAGCAGGGCTACCACGGCAACCCCACGGTCATCAACAACGTCAAGACCTGGTCGACGGTCGCCGCGATCATCATTAACGGAGCGGAGTGGTTCGCCGGCATAGGTTCGGAGAAGAGCACAGGCACTGCCGTATTCTGTGTGACCGGGACCATCAAGAACACCGGTCTCGCCGAGGTCCCGATGGGGACGACGCTCAGGGACATCGTGTTCGGCGTCGGGGGCGGCCCCGAGAAGGCCGGGCGAGAGATTAAGGCGGTGCAGACTGGCGGGCCGTCCGGCGGGTGTCTGCCGAGCAGCCTGCTCGACCTTCCCGCGGACTACGAACACTTGACGGAGGCGGGCTCCATGATGGGCTCCGGCGGGATGATCGTGGTCGACGACCGGACCTGCATGGTGAATCTCGCGAAGTTCTTCCTGAACTTCACCATGGACGAGTCGTGCGGCAAGTGCACCCCTTGCCGTGAGGGGACCCGCCGAATGCACGATCTTCTCGACAAGATAACGTCGGGCCAGGGCACCGAGGAGGACATCGAATTCCTGGAGGAGCTGGCGACATACGTCAAAGACTCATCGCTCTGCGGGCTCGGCGCCACCGCCCCGAACCCGGTGCTCTCGACGCTGAGGTACTTCCGGGACGAGTACGAGGCACACATTCGCGAGAAGAAGTGCCCAGCCGGGAGTTGCGCCGCGCTCATCAGTTTCGTCGTCGAGCCCGAGAAGTGCACGGCGTGCGGCGCCTGTGCGAAGGTCTGCCCGGTCGAGGCCGTTCCACCGGTGGACGGTGCGCCACCGATCATCGATCAGAGCACGTGCACGCGGTGCCGCACCTGCTACGAGGTCTGCCCGGTGGAGGCCATTCGAATCGAGTAACATGAACCGAGCGAGTGATGGAACCTGAAGCGCGCACATCAGAGCAGTCGAAGATCACGATCAAGCTCGACGGGATCCCCGTTGAGGTGGAGCCGGGCGCGACCATCCTGGCCGCCGCCACGTCGGCGGGAATCAGTATCCCGACGCTCTGTTTCTACGCGGGTCTCTCTCCCGCCGGCGCCTGCAGAATCTGCATCGTGGAGCTCAAGACGGAGCGTGGGAGCCAGCTCGTTCCGGCCTGTCACTACGCCATCGAGGAGCCGGCGATCATATCGACCTGCTCGGAGCGCGTCCTCGCCTCGAGGCGGATGACGATCGAGCTTCTGCTGGCACGGTGCCCCGATGCCCCGGCGCTTCGGGAGTTGGCGGCGGAGTACGGCGTGGACTCCGTGCGTCTGCCGTCGGACGATGATGATTGCATCCTCTGCGGGCTCTGCGTCCGGACGTGCCAGGAGCTGATGAACGTCGAAGCCCTGAGCATGATCGGTCGCGGCTGGAACCGTCGTGTCGCTCCTCCTTACGACAGGAACTCCCCGGTCTGCATCAGCTGCGGGGCGTGCGCGTTCGTGTGCCCCACGGGTCGGATCAAGATCAAGGACATCTACGCCGGGGCGGTGCAGGACAACCTGTCGGCGTACGACGAGAGACTCGTGCCGGTGGGGAACATCCAGCTCTCGTATCCTCAGCAGATTCCCAAGATCCCCGTCATTGATCGGGAAAACTGCCTCCACTTCCTCACAGGAGCGTGTGGCGCGTGCGAGAAGGTCTGCACGGTTGGAGCGATCGACTACGAGCAGGAGGACCGCAAGGAGGAGCTGAACGTGGGCGCGGTCATCGTCACGCCCGGGTTCGCCCACTACGACGCGAAGCAGAAGGGAGCGCTCGGCTTCGGCAGGTACGCCAACGTCATGACGAATCTGCAGTTCGAGCGTGTCCTGAACGCGTCGGGCCCGTGCGGCGGCGAGGTCCGGCGCCCGTCGGACGGCGCGCATCCGAGGAAGATAGCGTTCCTCCAGTGCGTAGGCTCCCGTGATACGAACGAGGAGGGCAAGCCGTACTGCTCCTCGATTTGCTGCATGGCGTCCATCAAGGAGGCGGTGATCGCTCGGGAGCACGACTCGAACGTAGAGCCGACGATCTTCTACATAGACATCAGAACCCAGGGCAAGGAGTTCGAGCGCTACTTCGAGGACGCGCGCGACAAGCACGGCATCACGTTCAGGCGAAGCAACGTCGCGAAGATCTACGAGAGACCCGACACCAAGAACCTGGTCCTCAAGTACATCGACGAGGAGACGGAGGAGATCACCGAGGAGGAGTTCGACCTCGTGGTCCTCGCCGCGGGGCTCGTGCCGCACCCGAACAACGAGGCGTTGTCTGAGAGCCTGGACATCCGCTTGAACGAGCACGGCTTCTGTGAGGGGCACACTCATCAGGTGCCCACGAGCGAGGCCACCGGGGTCTTCACCGGCGGCGGGACGACCGAGCCGCACGACATCCCCGAGACCGTGGTCGAGGGCAGCTGTGCGGCCGCGGGCGCCGCGAGGCTCCTGGCCGACGTCCGCGGCACGATGAGTCGCAAGAAGAAGTACCCAAAGCAGATCGATGTATCGAAGCTGCTGCCTCGCATCGGGACGTTCATCTGCCGGTGCGGGATAAACATCGCGGGCACGGTGAACGTTCCCGAGGTCGTCGCCTACGCCGCTACGCTGCCCGGGGTGGTCTACTCGGGGGAGTTTGTCTATTCCTGTTCGCAGGACTCCCTCGAGATAATGAAGGAGAAGATCAAGGAGCACGAGCTGAACCGGGTCGTCGTCGCGTCCTGCACACCCAGGACGCACGAGTACCTCTTCGCGGAGACCATCCGCGAGACGGGCCTCAACCGCTACTACTTCGAGCTGGCCTCGATCCGCGAGCACTGCTCGTGGGTCCACATGCAACAGCCCGAGGAGGCGACGAAGAAGGCCCTGGAACTCGTGGAGATGATGGTCAACAAGATCCGCGGCGCCAGACCGGTCTCGCTGGAGTACTCCCCCGTCGTGCACCGCGGCCTCGTCATCGGCGGAGGAGTCAGCGGAATGAACGCCGCTCTGAGCCTCGCCGAGCAGGGGTTCGAGTGCGACCTCGTGGAGAAGGACAAGCAGCTCGGCGGAAACTACCGCCGGCACCGGCTGCCCGTGTCCGAGCTCTACTCCGAGTCGTATCTCGATGAGCTCGACGCGGCCGTCAGGGGCAATGCCAAGATCAATGTTCACCTGAACTCGGAGGTCATTCTCTTCTCCGGTGTGGTCGGCAACTTCTTCGCTGAGATACGGAACAACGAGACCGGGGCTGAGTGCGAGGTCAACTGCGGATCCGCCGTCGTCGCGACCGGCGGGGTCGAGCGCGAGACGACCGAGTACGGCTACGGCACAGACGACCGGGTCCTTACGCAGCTCGAGCTCGAGGGTAAGCTCGCGGACGGGACTGGGGCGCTCGAGGGCGTGCGCAACGTCGTGATGATCCAGTGCGTCGGCTCGCGCGAGGAACCGAACCTCTATTGCAGCAGGGTGTGCTGCACGGAGGCCATCCGCAACGCTCTGGAACTCAAGAAGGCGAACCCGGACGTCAACGTCTACATAATCTACCGCGACATCCGAACGTCCGGATTCCGCGAGGAGCTCTATCGTGAGGCCCGCGATTCCGGCGTGGTCTTCCTGCGCTACGCCGTGGAGCAGAAGCCGGTCGTGGAGGCGCGCCCGGACGGGGTCGGGATTACGGTGTTCGACCGGATCTCGCGGCGAGACGTCAGGCTGACGTTCGACCTGCTCGTGCTGAGCGTCGGTATCGCCCCGAGGCCGGGGAACGAGGAGCTCAGCAAGGTACTGCGAGTCCCGGTGACGGGCGACGGGTTCTTCCTGGAGGCTCACGCCAAGATAAGGCCCGTGGACTTCACGTCGGAGGGCCTGCATCTCGCGGGTCTCGCGCACTCGCCGCGCTTCACGAGCGAGTGCGTGACACAGAGCCTGGGTGCCTCGGCGCGGGCGGCGACGGTTCTGTCGAGAGACAAAATCGAGTCCAAGGCGGAGATAGTGGAGGTCAACCTGGCCCGCTGCTCCGGGTGCGCTCTGTGCGTCTCCTCGTGTCCGTACGAGGCAAGACGGATCGACGAGGAGACGGGCAAGGCTCTGGTGGAGAACGTTCTCTGTCAGGGATGCGGAGCGTGTGCCGGGATCTGCCCGAACAAGGCCACTGTCCAGCACCTCTACAGACAGACACAGATCATGCACATGTTGGAGCCCGTGGGAGAGGCCGCCATGATCGTCGAAGAGAAGACGAGCTCCTGATCGAGCCCTCCCCCACGCCGCCGGCGCGACCCAAGGGGTCCGCCAAGCGGAAAGGAGATACGGTGAAGACAACATCCGAGGCCGTGGAAACGACCCGGGACAAGGGAACGGGCGAGTTCGAGCCGCGGCTCCTGGCGTTCGTCTGCAACTGGTGCACCTACGCCGCGGCAGATCTTGCTGGGACATCGAGGATCCAGTATCCGCCGAACATCAAGCTCGTCCGACTGATGTGCAGCGGCGCCGTGGACCCGGTCTACGTACTCCGCGCCCTGATGGGCGGGTTCGACGGCGTGCTGATCGGCGGATGCCGCCCGGGCGACTGTCACTACCAGTCGGGCAACTACAAGGCGCGACGCCGAATCACGGTTCTTCAAGAGATTCTCAAGAACATGGGGTTCGATGAGGACAGGGTGTGGCTCAGGTGGATCTCGGCCAGCGAGGGCAGCCAGTTCGCGTCGACGGTCAGCGAGATGGTCGAGCACCTCCGGAGCAAGGGTCCGAGCGTTCTCACACGGAACTGGGACAAGTAAGAACTCATGGAAAAGAGACTGAGACTCGACACTAGCAAGGACGGGATGGAGAAGGCGGTCGCCCGGTTCGCCGGCTCGCTTCTGGCATCGGACGAGATCGACCTTATCTTCCTCGGACAGTATGACGAGCAGGGAGAGGCCGTGTACGGGACCCTCGCGAGCAACCTGGACCTGGCGGTCCCCGCACCGCTCATGCCCTATCTTAACGGCAACAAGGGCCGCGAGGCGGGCCTGGCCGCACCGAGGCGGAGAAGCCTCAAGACGGCGGTCTTCCTGAGACCGTGCGAGGCCAGGGCCTTCATCGAGCTCTCCAAGCTCAAGCAGGCGGACCGGGACAGCGTACTGCTGGTCACGTGCGACTGCCCGGGAACGCTGAGCCTGGACGACTACAAGCGCTACAGAGAGAAGTACTCCGACGCGAGAGAAGGTGTGGACGCGTTCTACGCGCCCTTCAGGCAGGGAGACCGCCTCGAGGGGTTTGACGTCCGCGAGTGCTGCACCGGCTGTGACTCTCTCGCGCATCCCAACAGCGACATCCGGCTGCTCGTTGTCGGCGTTCAGGACGGAGAGATGATCGTCGAGCCGGGCTCCGAGCTCGGCGAGCAGATGCTCGCCGCACTCGAGGCGAACGAGCCCGGGCCGGTCGATGAGAGCACTAGGCGTCAGTTCGCCGAAGAGCAGAGCGAGACGCGCGCCGCGCTGGACACGCAGTGGGACGAGGGGGTCAACTCCGTGGAGGACCTCGTCTCCGCGCTGCAGTACTGCCGCAGGTGCTACAACTGCCGTGCCGAGTGTCCGATCTGCTACTGCCGTGAGTGCATCTTCCAAACGGCTACGTTCGAGGTGATCCCCGATGCCTTCGGCAAGCGCGCCGAGCAGTTCGGCGTCATCAAGATGCCGCCTGACACGCTCGTGTTCCACCTGACCAGGCTGAACCACATGGTGACTTCGTGCGTCGCGTGTGGCCAGTGCACGGAGGCCTGTCCGCAGGGGATCCCCGTCGGACGGCTGTTCACGGCCGTCGGCGACAAGGTGCAGGGAGTGTTCGACTACAGCGCCGGCATGGACCCGGCGGAAGAGCTGCCCCAGACGGTCTTCAGAGAGGACGAGTTGGAGCCGCGTTGAGCGCCGCGTTGGGCGAGCGGCCGGAAAGCGAGAGATCCGCTATGACGCCTGAACAGCCTGAAGGCAAGAAGAACACGACGGCGAACGAGCAGGCGGACGCCGGGAACGCCTCCGGCAATCGTGAGATGATCAGCATCTACATCATGGGCAAGGAATACGGCGTGCCCTCCGCTCTGACCATCATGAAGGCCACCGAGTACGCCGGCTACCGCTTCGTCCGCGGGTGCGGCTGCCGCGGAGGTGTGTGCGGCGCCTGCGCCACGGTCTACCGGACAGGCAACGACTACAGAATCAAGGTGGGGCTCGCCTGCCAGACGGTGATCGAGCCGGGGATGCACATCGCTCAGATCCCGTTCTATCCGGCCAACAAGGCAATCTACGACATCGAGAAGCTCGAGCCCACCGCCGAGGAGATCCTGGGGCTCTACCCGGAGATAGCCAGATGCCTCTGTTGCGAGGTCTGTACGCGGGCGTGTCCGCAGGATCTCGAGGTGATGTACTTCATGCAGGCGGCCCTGCGCGGCGACTGCAAGGAGGTCGCCAGGCTATCGTTCGAGTGCATCATGTGCGGCCTGTGCGTGTCGCGCTGCCCCGCGGAACTCATGCACTACAACGCGGCCATCCTGTGCAGGAGGCTGCACGCCAGGCACGAGATGAGGAAGGCGGAGCACGTCGCTAATCGAGTGCGGGAGGTCGAGGAGGGCAAGTTTGACAAGGAGCTGAGCGACCTGGTCGCCATGAGCAAGGAGCAGCTCGTGAAGGCCTACGAGGCGCGAGACATCGAATGAACCTAAGGAGAGGATAGCGTGGCGTACTCGAAGGAGATGATGGAGTCGATCAAGAAGGTCGAGGCGACGCGCCCCGAGAGGGTCGCGCAGGCCAGGGAGGGAAAGCACTTCCCCCGCCTCTCTCAGGAAGAGATCGGCAAGATCCTCAAGGGGTACCATCCTGATCACAGGGAGGGCACCAAGCGCGAGTTGACGGTTGGCGCAAGCAAGGGCGAGGTGGTGACGAACGAGCTGGCCGACCTCATCGAGGCCCGCCCAGTGATCAGTCCCGAGGACGTCGATCTCGACCAGGTGGACCTGGAGACGGACATTCTGATACTGGGCGCCGGAGGCGGCGGGTGCGGCGCGGCGCTGGCGGCGGCAGAGGAGGGAGTCGGGGTCGTCCTCGCGACGAAGCTGCGACTGGGCGACGCCAACACGATGATGGCCGAGGGCGGAATCCAGGCAGGAGACAAAGAGAACGACTCGCCCGCCATCCACTACCTGGACGTGATGGGCGGCGGCCATTTCACCAATTACCCTGAGCTCGCGCGCGCTCTGGTTCACGACGCGCCGTCGATCATCCAGTGGCTGGAGAACCTCGGCGTGCTGTTCGACAAGGACGAAGACGGCGCGATGCAGACGCTGCACGGCGGAGGAACGTGCCGGAAGCGCATGCACTCCGCGGGCGACATGACGGGTGCGGAGATCATGAGAACTCTTCGGGACGAGGTGAAGAACCATCCTGACGAGATTCGCACTCTGGAGTTCACCACTGCGGTCGAGCTTATTCTGGACGACGCCGGAAGAGTAGTGGGTGCGGTCCTCCAGAACATGGAGACCGGGAGGCTCCTGGTCGCCCGGGCAAAGATCGTGATCATCGCCACCGGAGGCAGCGGCCGGCTACACATCCAGGGATTCCCGACGACGAACCACTACGGCGCCACGGCGGACGGGATCGTCATTGCCTACCGCGCCGGCGCATCGCTCTGCTTCCTGGACGCCACCCAGTTCCACCCGACGGGCGCGGCCTTCCCGGAGCAGAACGTCGGGCTCCTGATAACCGAGAAGGTCCGCGGGGCCGGAGCTCAGATCGTCAACGTCGACGGCGAGCAGTTCATCTATCCGCTCGAGACGCGTGACGTGGAATCCTCGGCCATCATCAGGGAGTGCGAGGAACGCGGGAATGGAGTGGTGACCCCGACGGGCCGAAAGGGATGCTGGCTGGACTCCCCCATGGTCGAACTCCTCAAGGGTGAGGGGACCATGCAGAGGGACTTCCCGGCGAAGTTCAGGCAGTTCATGCGACACGGCATCGACATCAGCGAGCTTCCGGTGCTCATCTACCCGACCCTGCACTACCAGAACGGCGGCATCACGATAGGCCCGGACGCCGAATCCGAGATCGCGAACCTCTATCTCGCTGGAGAGGTGGTGGGCGGGATCCACGGCCGCAACCGGCTCATGGGCAACTCGCTTCTCGACATTCTCGTCTTCGGACGCCGCGCTGGACGGAACGCGGCCCGGAAGAGCAGAGAGGCAAAGACGGGGAAGCCGACTCTGGAGCACGTGGACAGGTTCGTGAAGGAGCTCGTGGCGGCGGGGATCGAATCGGAGATCACCTCCCCCATGATCCTGCCGGACTACACCGGTGGCAAGCTCGGGTAGCCCGGGCATCTCCCAGCGAGGGAGCAACGAATGAGTGAGACGACGAAACTGCGTCTGGACTCCGGGAGCTTCTCGAGTCTCTTTCAGGAGAGGCTGGCGGAGCTGTCGGGCCAGGACCTCTTCACCTGCTATCAGTGCGGGAAGTGCTCGGCGGGATGCCTGAGCGCCTCGGCCATGGACATCGCTCCGCACGCGGTGGTCCGCCTCGCCTGGCTGGGGCAGGAGGAGGAGCTGAGGA
>DAOWCM010000437.1 GCA_030639555.1 Candidatus Eiseniibacteriota bacterium
CCGTCATCGGCCACCTTGAGATCATGGTGCTCGTTGCCCGGATGTGACCAGATGATGTTCGAGTCCGTGTCGATCTTGACGAGCCCGAGACCCTCGTAGATCCCGAGCACGTCACCGTTGTCGAAGAGGTGAACGTAGCGCTGTCGGTTGGAGCGGTCGGGTTCCAGGATGTCTGCCCTGCCCGGGAATGCGTCCAGGAACGCACATCTCCACGTGTGGAGGATGTTCCCCTCCATGTCCATCAGTATGGCGCCCGGGAAATGCCCAGATGTGTAGAGGTTGTGGCCGCTCGACGCGCGCTCCGGATCGTAGATGGTCAGCCCCGTGGTCGCCGGAGGTTCGTAGTGACCTCCCAGGTAGCCGACGGTGTTGAGTCTGTCGATTTCGCGCTGCTGCTCCTCGGTGAGCGTTGACGGTCTCTGCTGGTTCTTGGCGGGCAGCCACCGCCCGGGCGGCGTGCTGACGCCGGATCGAGGAGTCATCTCGTTGGCCCATGTCGGATCGTCGTCATCGTCCTGGGCCCACGCCGTAGGCGCAAGGACGGACGCTGCAAGGAAGAGAGCGAGCGTCATCAGCACACTCAGGTGGGCCTGTCTGAGACACCGGCGGGAATGGCCCCACGTGTTCAGCATCATCACTCACCTCCAGCGCAGGTCCGGCGGGCCCCGAGGGCCCTCCTTCCGGGCTGCGTTGTGAGGCCGGCGGACGTCTCTGAAACCCTGCCGCCGGCGTGACTCTGTCGATTCGGTGCTGCGGTCCGCTCGGTGCGGCGGTTCCGTCAGCGTGCTGCCTACCCAACGAATATAGCACGACACGCGCACCTGCCCAAGCTGTCCCGTGGTCCGATGTCGCATAGCATGCCTGCGGCCCGCCCACCGTGAGGCAGAACGTACAACGGAAGCGGGGCCGCAAGAGCGAGCGCCGTTCATCGCAGCCGCCCACGCTCCGATTGACACCGGTGTCGCTTCCTCATAGCATGAGTGAACCTCACACCACGCGAGGGCCAGGAAACCGCCGTGCGACGGTCCTGATTCCCACGCGCATCGGGAGGAGTCCTTCCATGAGAACGATGACCGCAGTCGCGCTGTGCTGCCTGACCGCCATGTCGCTCGTCGGATGTTCGTCCCAGGAAAGCGACGACATCAAGATAGTCTTCGCCGCCGGCAACGACCCGTCCGGCGCCACGGAGGCGCTGGTCGACGAGTACAACGCCGCCCATCCCGGTGTGCGGGTCTTGTTCCAGGCGATGCCCGCAAACACCGACACGCAGCACGACGCCTACGTGACCTACCTGTCCGCGCGCGAGTCGAGCATCGACCTCTACAGCCTCGACGTGATCTGGACCGCGGAGTTCGCGCGCGCCGGCTGGATCGTGGCGCTGCCCGAGGGCTTCATCCGGACCGACGAATTCCTCGGTGGGCCGCTCGAGAGCGTGACGTACAAGGGCACGCTCTACGCGGTGCCGTGGTTCACGGATGCCGGCGTGCTCTACTATCGCAAGGACCTCCTCGAGGAAGCGGGGATCCCGGTGCCCGAGACGTGGGCGGACTTCCGCCGCGCCTGCAGAGAGATAGCCGAGCCCAGGGGGATGGACGGCTTCGTCTGGCAGGGCGCCCGGTACGAGGGGCTGGTGTGTGACTTCCTCGAGTTCCTGTGGAGCGTGGGCGGCACGCTCGACGAAGCGACGGTGGTCGGGAAGCCCGCGGACGCGGAGCGAGGAGTGACCGAGGCCCTCGGGCTGATGCTCAGCTTCCTCGACAGTGGGATCTCCCCCGCCGGAGTGCTGACTTACAAGGAGGAAGACTCGCGACGGCTCTTCACGGAGGGGCGGTCGCTCTTTCTCCGGAACTGGCCGTACGTGTGGAGCATGGCGGAGGGCGAGGGATCGAAGATCAAGGGC
>DAOWCM010000019.1 GCA_030639555.1 Candidatus Eiseniibacteriota bacterium
ATCACTCTGCGTGAGAGGACGCTACTGTGCACCCCGGGCTGACGCCCGCGACGCCGCCTCGACCTCCGCGACAAGCTCCTCGAACCGGTACGGCTTCTGGACGAAGCCGCATATCCCCTCCTCCGCGAACCTCCCGACGACCTCCTGCTCAGTGAATCCACTGGACAACACCACTCTGACGTCGTCGCGTATCTTACGCAGCTCCTGGAACGTCTCCTCACCGCCCATCCTGGGCATCGTGAGGTCGAGAAGCACACAGGATATGTCGTCGCAGTGCTCGCGGTAGTAGTCAACCGCCTCGCAGCCGTCAGCAGCACCGACGACGGCAAACCCCGCCTGCTCCAAGAGTCGCATCCCGATGTCGCGGACCGCGTCCTCGTCGTCTACCAGAAGCACGGTCCCGCCCCCCTCGTTGCTCGTGACCTCCACGTCCTTCTCCGCCCGCACCACGGAGGCGCAGTTCCCCACGGGCAGAAGGACCGTGAACGTGGTCCCGCTTCCTTCCCCGCTTGCCACCTTGATTGCACCCGAGTGACCACGGACGATGCCGAGCGCCGACGCGAGCCCCAGACCCCGTCCGGTGAACTTCGTGGAGAAGAAGGGATCGAAGATCCTCTGCATCGTCTCGGGGTCCATGCCGCACCCGGTGTCACTGACCTCTATGAAGAGGTAGTCTCCCTCAGCCAGGTGGTCGTCGAGGTAGGTCTCGCTGAGATAGGCACTGTCGCAGTCCCTGACGCCCGTGCGAAGTGTTACCACTCCCCCCTCGTCCCCGATCGAGTCGGACGCGTTCGTGACGAGATTCAGCAGCACCTGATGGAGCTGAGTGACATCCGCCACGACCGGCGGAAGGCCGCGATGCAGGTCGTAGCTGAGCGCTACGTTCTTCGACACGGACACTTCCAGCAGGTTCCCGATCTCGCTTACGAGCACGTTCACATCCACCGCTTCAATCACGAAATTGCCCTTCCCCGAATAGGCCAGCATCTGGCGCGACAGATCGGCCGCGCGCTCTGCGGACACTCTCGCCTCCGTGAAGCTCCGCGCGGCGGGCGACCGCTCCTCCACCTGCAGGAGCCCGAGTTCGATATTGCCAAGCACACCGGTCAACAGGTTGTTGAAGTCGTGGGCTATCCCACCGGCAAGAACACCGAGGCTCTCCAGCTTCTGGGCGTGCCGGACCTGCGCTTCCAGCCGCTCTCTCTCCTCTTCGGCCAGCTTCCGCTCGATGGCCAACGCTATGTTGCCCGAGACGAACGTCATCACCTGGAAGTCGCTCTCCGAGTATGGAGAGCTCTCCTGGTAGCTCTGAACGACAACGACACCGATGACCTTGCCCGCGGCCTTGAGCGGGACACCGAGCCAGATGGCCGATGGGGCGCCTATCAGCTCGACCTCGCCCGAGTCGACCAGTCCCTGGAAGGCGGCCTCGTCTATCATCTGGGCCCTACCCAATCTGCGCACGTAGTCGGTCAGGCTCTTCTCGAGCGTGGCCGGCTGGATCTGTTCGCTGTCGTCGAATTGATCGACGTGGTACGGGAAGGTGTACTTGTCGATGTCCTCGTGGTAGAGGGCAACGTAGAAGTTGGTAGTGTCGATGAGTCTGCCGAGCTCGCGATGGATAGTTGCGAGGAGTTCTTCGAGGTTGCCGGACTCACTCACCGCCTGGGAGACGTTGAGGAGCACCGACTGCACGTCCTCGGCTTCTTTCCTCTCACTGATGTCCTGCACGGCGCCGTAGATGCGTGCTACCCGTCCGGTCTCCTCGTCCTTGACCGGCCTCGCGTAGTCGCGGACCCACCTGGTGCTCCCGTCCTTGCATCTCAGACGGAAGTCGACGACGCTCGCCTTGCCCTCGAGGATCTCAGCAAGCTGCCGCTTCACGACTTCCGCGTCGGCGGGGTCGGCCGCAGCGGACCAGCCGCCGCCCGCTACGAACTCCTCCTCCGTGTATCCGGTCATCTCTGTGACCGCGCCTGTAACCCACTCCCGCGACAGCTCCCCGCTCGGACCCACGCGGAAGCCATAGGCGAAGTCGGATATCAGGCTGGAGACGACGCGATACCGCTCCTCGTTCTCACGCAGGGCCGCCTCCATTTGCCTGCTGGCCGAGATGTCCTGCACTGCACCGTAGATGCGCGCCACGCGACCGGTCTGCCCGTCCAGAACCGGCCTCGCGTAGTCACGCGTCCACCGGACCTCCCCGTCCTTGCGGATGATCCGGTAGTCGACCACTGACGACTCGCCCTTGAGCAGGTCGTCCAGCTGGCCCATCGCGATCGGCATGTCGTCGGGATGAATGAACTCCTGCCACCGCCGTCCTCGCCAGAGCTCGTCGAAGGTGTAACCCGTCATCCGGACCAGGTCGCCGGCCGCCCACGGGTCGCACAGCTCGCCGTCCGGCCCCACACGAAATCCGTAGACGAAATCCGACACAAGGCTCGAGATGACGCGGCAGCGCTCCTCGATAGTGCGCGCGGGTTCGGCCGAATGCGCCTGCTCGGAGCCGTGGTCGCACTCGGGACAGCGCCCCCCGCTCGGTTCGCCCCGGCGCTCTTGCCTGTTCTCGTGCTCGTTGCCCATTCCGGCAGCCACCCCCTGACACGGCCGGTCGCGGGGCCGGTCCGGGGCGGTGCCTGGACTCAGTCCCCAGTTATCTCGAGAAACACGGAGTCCTCGTACAGCGGGTCGAAGTCCGTGTCCAGTCTGGCCCTCGGTCCCAGCGCCTCGTCGATGTCGACCGCGGCCCTGAGCTCCTCCAGCGCCTCGTCGCGCCTGCCCGCTTTCGAGAAGTAGCACGCCAGGTGGTAGTGCGGCTCCCCGTTCTCCGGTGTCAGCGCGATGGCCTCCCGCCCGACGGCGAAGGCCCTGTCCCACTCGCCCTCCTCGCAGAGCCTGTAGCCCTCGAGGATGAGCGCCCACTCCTTCCACATATCGAAGATCCGTCTGAGCTCCGCTATTGGATCTTCGTGATCGTCCACCCTGAGGTCGCAGTAGACGTCGTTGTACCCGCCGTAGCCGCCACCCTCACGCACTATCAGCATCGCGGCGGACTGCATGCCTCTCGAATCACCGCCGGCCGCCTGCCCGGCCTCGAGCGCCCGCATCAGGCGTTCCCCGAGAATACCCTCGGCCTCTCGAAACGCCCCGGCCATCGCGGCGACCGTCTCTTCACTGACCAGGATGTTCCCCTGAGCCGTGAAGTTCTTACCCGTCTCGTGCCCCGCCCATTCCATGCACTCTACGCCGGTGTAGGCGTGCGAGTTCCCACCTGCGTCAACGACACCCACCTGTCGCTGCGCGGCGTCCGGGTCGCGGACGAGCAGGCTCTCCATCACAGCTTCGACGCTCATCCCGTTCTCGAGCATCGCCAGCCCGAGCGGGCCGAACGTCGTATTCCCGTACGCCTGCGACGCTATGGCGCCGACGCCCGACTTCGCCCAGGGTACCACGGAGCCGACGGCGAAGAACTTGGACTGGACGGCGACACCGAGATCTCCGGTCGCCGGGTCGTATCCCACGATCGAGAATGTCGCGACCGGCTCCACCGCGGCCGCCGTGTCGAATGAGGGCGGCGCAAGAACGCACACCGCCGCAAGAGCCAGCGCGGCCAGAACCGGAATACTGGTTCTACTGATGCAAATGTGGGGCCACATTCCTGAATCAGCCATCGTCTTCTACCCCCTTCGCGCGAGCTGCGGCACGCTCGATATCGTCAGTGAACGGTCCATCATTTATCGCCTCGAGAACCTCGTGCAGCCAGCGCTCCGCGCGCTCGCGTTTCGCGGCCAGCTCGCCAGCATCTGCAACGAAGAAGAGCTCGGCGAGGCGCGTGACGTCCTCCTCCGGGAAGTCGTAGTGGACGTAGCGTGTGTGGAAGTTGTGGCGCGTCGGGTCGTGCAGGATCCGCAGCGCCTGGACCAGAGGGCGAAGTGTGTACGACTGATAGAAGGCAGCGGCCTCTATGATGTTCCCCCTGTTGAGCTCCTTCTCGGTCAGCACGCGGAAGAGATCAAACAGCACCCTGAGCTCGCCCACCCTCCCCCTGAGTGTCGCGGCCAGGGCCTCCGCGTCGAACGGGTCGAACTGGACGACGCCGGTCTTGTCGAAGTAGACGAAGGGCCGCCCGTGAACCTCGGGCTGGAGGAATTTGTCCTCCGCGCTCGCCTTCAGCACCACGAAGTCCAGCAGGAGGAAGGGACTCGCTTGTTCTAACCTGTAGAAGGCCTGGGAATGCCCGTGCCAGGTCGGCTCCGGCAGACGGTACTTCAGGTCTATCGGTGACAGCCCCCGAAGCGTGTCCTCCACGACGGTGAAAACGTCCTCAACACGTTCGTCATCGGACGCGACCTGAAGGTCTATGTCCGACCAATCGTCCACCCGGTCGAACGCGATCGCACCGGCCTCCCACATCGCCTGAACGTGGTCCAGGGGCTCGAGCGCTCCGCGCAGCGCCGACAGAACGTCGTCGCGACCCACGGCGTATTGTGGCACGGGCTGCCTCCTGAGTGTCGTCTGATTCGGGCTGAACGAGCAGCGGGCATCGTGTTCTGCCTGGGAAGGTGGCGCCTCAGCGGTCCAGATCCTTCACGGTCACGATGCTGAAGTTGAGATCCTTGAACGAACGGGCGATCTCGGTGGCGGCGCGGTCTATCGCCTCCGCCCCTCGCCCGGAAAACTCGTTCTTCTGTATCTGAGAGAACAGAAGCAGCTCAAACGCGGTGGAGCGAAGCCAGTCGACATCGACGCGGTACCCGCAGACGGCGAGAGCCTCTGTCTTCTCGAGGAATCGCCGCAGCTCCCGCTTCGCGATCCGGAGGGTGCTGCAGGATGAGAACACGATGATGCGATTCGCGCACTTCCCGGCCAGGAGGTCCGCCAACGCGCCGACGGAGTACGCGTCCTTCCCGACCTTTATCCCGCTCTGACTCCCGTGGCTGGCAATGTACAGAATGGGGTACCCGTCGTACCGCTTCTGCATCCATTTCTTGACGTAGAACTCGAACTCCTGGTGCGTGGCCGCGTCCATGTGTATGTAGGCGATGAGCGCGTTGAGATTCAGCAGGTCGAGCAGTGGCTCCACGCTCGAGCTGACGCGCAGGTCCGGGTCCCACAGTCCCTCGATACAGAAGATGCCTTTTGTCTGACCGCGTTTTCTCAAGAGCTCTCCCCTTCGTGCTCGGAGGTGCGCTCGCCGTCCGCCGGGTCCCCGGACTGCGTCGTCCCCTCTTCCTCCTCGATAATCGCGTGTCGCGTGTTCGCGGCTATCGCAGCCCCGACGTGCGCGCCGCCCAGCACGATGAGACTCGCGATGTAGACCCAGGACAGGAGCGCCAGGAACGCCCCGAGCGAACCGTAGATGAGGTTGTAGCGGGCCAGGCCACTGGCGAGGAAGCGCGTGAACAGGGTGGTCGCCCCCCAGAGGGCCAGCGACGCCGTCGCCGCCCCGGCGAGCGCTTCACGCCAGAGCACGCTTGTCCTCGGGAGCCACCTGTACAGCATCGTCAGCATTACGAGTACGAAGACCGAGAGGGCCGCCGCCGATGGGATGGGAATCAGGTCCAGCGCCCACGCCGCAGCACGTTGTGCAACCTCCCAGTCACGGGGCAGGTTCACCAGTGCCTTCGCCACCAGGTAGAGCAGCACGACCGCGCCGAGACACGCAACGATGAGCAGCGCGAGGAGGCGCTCGCCGAACAGGTTCCGTCGTCGCGCCATAGGCCACGCGCGGTTGAGATTCCGCACGAGCGTCGAGAACGCGCTTGTCGAGGCCCAGACCAGCCCTATGGCGCTGAGGCCACCGACTGCTCCGCGGGCCCGCACCACCGCCAGGACGTTCTGCTGGATCAACTCCCGGGAGACCGGCATGAAGCGCAGCACCGCCTCGAGCAGCCGTTCCTGGGCGTCAGCGGTCTCGAGGAACCTGCTGCCCACGGCGACCAGGATGAGCAGGAGTGGGAACATGGAAAAAACCGCGTAGAAACCGATACTCGCAGCGGCCTCGGGGCAGCGCTCATGCCCCAGGCGGTGGAACACCGTCATGAGCACTCGGAAACTCGCCCGCAGAAATCGCATCGGCTCCCCTGTCCGTTTCTCACGTTCCGCTCGCTGGAGCGGCCTCGCCGCCGGGCGCCCTAGCTTCCTGAGGAATCCCCCGACGCCATGTCCTCCAGGCGCCGGACCGACTTGGTTATCTCGTTGAGACGAAACTCAATGGAATTGAGGATCCAGAACTGGAAGTGCTCGACCCTGGCCTGCTTGTGGATCATCCAGATGATCTTCACCGACACCAGCAGTACACCGAGCTCTATGGAAAAGAGCGGCGGCAGCGGCATGTCGATACCGAAGAGATGACGGAAGATATCGGCGAGGAGCAGGAACGCTATCGCCGCGAGGAAGGCGACGTTGAGAACGCGATCACGCCTGCTCGAGGCGATACCACCGATCTGGCCCACGAGGGCACGTATCTTCTCCTTCTCCTCCCGGAACTGCTCCAGCTCCTCCTGAAGAACCGCGGTGTCCGTAGGTGTCATGCCTGACCTCCGTGCTCCAACGTCAGCAGTTCCAGAACCGCTCGAATCGCTCCCGAGACGCCTTGCAGATGGGACAGGTCTCCGGTGGCTCCTCTCGCGCACACAGATACCCGCACACCCTGCAGCGCCAGACCGGCATGCTGCCCGCAGCACCCGGAGCGCTGCCCTTCGCTCGCTCTTGCTCCGGAGGCCGTCTCTCCGGGATGGGGCCGAGTTCACGCTTCCCGTCCAGCACCTCCTGTGACACGTAGAGCGCGCAGTAGCAGGTCCCCCACTCCGTGAGGTCGGCATCGCGATAGTCACACGGACAAACAATGTCCAGGTCCAGGGCGGCATCTCCCGAGCCCAGACGGCACGGACAGCTCCTGTACCCAAAGCGCGCCTCGTTCACGAGTAGACCCTCGGCGAGTGCCTCCGTGAACTCGACATCGGCGTTCAGGTGGTAACCTGACGCCTCCGCATCGCGGTCCAGCTCGGCTCGAAGGGACTTCACGCTCTCAGCCGGGATTCCCGAGTCATCGCTCAAAGCCCCAGAACCTCCTTGACCTCGTCCGGCCTGTATCCGTTGACCGACCTGACACCGTCTATGACGACGGTCGGAAAGGACACCGCCGGGTTCCACTTGCGCACCTCGCTGACGGCGGCATCCCGCTGCGCGCCGGAGAGCTCATCCACGTGGACGACCTCGAACACAACACCCTCCCGCTCAAGGAACTCCTTCATCTTCCTGCACCACACGCACGTCGACAGACCGTACAACACGATGCTGTGACTCGCCCCGCCTGACGCGCCCGCGGGCGCATCTGACGAGCCGCCGGGCGCGCTGCCTCCCGATACCACCATCCTCCGCTCCCTTCGCCCCCTGCATGCTACCCGTGCTTGACGGTTCTCCCGAGGATGCGCTCCACGTCGTCGATCTTCCCGGTCAACCTCCCCGTCGCTCCCTCACGGTCATCTATGGTGATCGAAGTAAATACACGCGGCGCCGCCTTGCGGCCGGCCCGGTGGCATCTCATGATGAGTTCCATCACTTCGTCCTCACCACCCTCCACCGTTGTCTCCATCGCACCAAGTCGGTAGTCGAGCCCGGATGTATCTATGATATCAACGATCCTGGCGACGTGTTCACTCAGTGCTTCTCCGACGCCGACAGGCAGTACACTGAAAGTCGCGAGCATTGTGACCTCCTTGCCTGGTGATGCTGAAACTACGTCCGGCGAAAGACCAGGATGCTCCCGGACATGACGCCGGGATCGAACGCCGCCCCCGCGAAGCTCCCCTTGTGCTCGATGAACTCGAACCCCTCGCTCCGGTGCGCCCCCACGTAGACCTCGGCTCTAACGGGAAAGAGCGTCATCTCTCCCTCGAAGACGGAGAGCCCGCCTTCGCGAAGGCGCGTTCGGAAAAGCACGCTCTCCTCTGAGATCTCAGTGTAGTTTCTCTCGAACACGAGGTTGGTGCCCTCTACCGGTACGTCCGGGAACTCGTACGATTCCTGAGCGAGCACGAAGTCCCAATTCACGGTCTGGATCACCCACGCCGCCCCCGGCATCAGGAGCTCGCGCAGCGCCAGAAGGAAGTCAGACAACCGGTACCGCGTGATGTGTGAGATGACATTACCGATGCAGTACGCGGCGCCGAACGGACCCGTCAGGGAGCCGATGTCCTCCGCTGCCAGCACGTGGAACTCGGAAGCGGGATACCTCCGCTTCGCGCGCTCCACCATCCACTGGTCGAGGTCGATGCCCACCGCCTCGTACTCCTGAGATGCGAGACGCCCGCAGTAGTCGCCCGTTCCACAACCTATGTCCAGGACGCGCCTGGCGCTCGTTGGAAACCGATCTCGCACGAACGCGTAGACCTCCTCCTCGAACGGGAAGACGGTCTCGTAGTACCCGGCGAACTCCGAATAGAAGGACATGCGTGCAACTCCCGTCCCCGGGGCTATTTCCCGGCCTGCGCCTTGCTTATCCTGGCCCAAGTGTCCCGCAGCGAAACCGCCCTGTTGAACACCAGCGCGTCCGCGTGCGAGTCCTCTCTGTCGATGCAGAAGTACCCCTGCCTCAGGAACTGATACGTGGTCCCCGGCTGCGCATCACGCAGGCCGGGCTCGACCATGCACCCCGTGAACACGCTCAACGACCCGGGATTCAGCAGTTCCTTGAAGTCCTTCTTGCCGTCGCTGTCGTCGGGCAGCAGAAGGTGGTCGAACACTCGGATCTCCGCGGAAACAGCGTGCCGCGCCGACACCCAGTGTAGCGTTCCCCTGACTCTGCGGCCGTCCGGCGCCTCTCCTCCCCGCGAATCCGGATCGTAGGTGCAGCGGAGTTCCGTCACTTCTCCCGTCGCCTCGTCCCTGACCACGCTCTCGCAGGTAACGAGGTACGCGTGCTTGAGCCTGACCTCCCTGCCCGGAGCAAGTCTGAAGAACTTCTTCGGCGGGTCCTCCATGAAGTCGTCCCGCTCGATGTACACGACCTTCGAGAAAGGAATGTCACGTGATCCGGATGACGGGTCCTCGGGGTTGTTGACCGCGGGAAACGTCTCCACCAGGTCGTCCGGGTAGTTGTCGATGACGACGCGCAGGGGTTTGAGCACCGCCATGACGCGCGGCGCGGCCTTGTTGAGGTCCTCCCTCAGACAGTGCTCAAGGAGAGCGATGTCGATGACGCTCTCCGTCTTGGCGACCCCGACGCGTTTGAGGAACTCCCTGATGGAAGCGGGAGTGTAGCCGCGCCTCCGGAGGCCGGAGAGCGTGGGCATCCTCGGATCGTCCCAGCCGGTGACGTGTCCGCCGTCTACCAGCTGGAGCAGTCTCCGCTTGCTCAGCACTGTGCGACTGAGATGCAGGCGAGCGAACTCGATCTGCTGCGGGTGATAGATGCCCAGCTCATCGAGGTACCAGTCATAGAGCGGGCGGTGATCCTCGAACTCGATCGAGCAGATCGAGTGCGTGATACCCTCGACCGAGTCGCTCTGCCCGTGCGTCCAGTCATACATCGGGTAGATGCACCACTCGCTCCCTGTGCGGTGGTGCGTGGCGTGCAGGATCCGGTACATCACGGGGTCGCGCAGGTTCATGTTCGGCGACGCCATGTCTATCCTGGCCCGAAGCGTCCGCCGTCCGTTGTCGAACTCGCCCGCGCGCATCCGCCCGAACAGATCCAGGTTCTCCTCGACCGTCCTCTCCCGGTACGGGCTGTTCCTCCCCGGCTCGGTGATGGTGCCGCGGTAGTCCTTGGTCTCATCAGGCCTCAGGTCGCAGACGTACGCCTTCCCTTTTCTGATGAGCTGCAGCGCGAACTCGTAGAGCTGCTCGAAATAGTCGGACGCGTAGTACAGGCGGTCTCCCCAGTCGTAGCCAAGCCAGCGGATGTCCTCCATTATCGAATCGACATACTCCGCCTCCTCGGCGAGAGGATTGGTGTCGTCGAAACGGAGGTTGCACAACCCGCCGTACTCGGCCGCGATACCGAAGTTGAGATTGAACGCCTTGGCGTGCCCGATGTGCAGGTAGCCGTTGGGCTCAGGCGGGAAACGGGTGTGCACCCTCCCATCGTTCTTGCCGACGCGTATGTCCTCTTCGATCGTCGCCCTCACGAAGTCGAGGGAAGTGCCGGTCTCGGAAGCTGCCATCAGCGCTCTCCAAGGTGAGTGAATGAACGCGCGCATGCCCGGACTGTGAGCCCGCCAACTACGCATTCTAACTGCACCGGGGCGTTCCTTCAAGAGGGGTGAGACAGGGGCTCGCCCGGTTTCGCGCTTCTCAGCACCTACCTGGGTATCATGTTCTCGGGCATCTGCACTGTCACGACCTCACCCTTCGCGCACACCTCGCCCTCGGCCGAAACTGTCGTCGTCACAATGACCTTCCTGCCCTTGATCTCCTTGACCACCCCCCTGAGTTCAAGCGGCACACCCAGCGGGGTGGGCTTGAGGTAGTCGACGTGGAGCGACGCGGTGACAAAACGGAACGCAGGCTCCGTGTCCATCTCCCTTCCCTCCGCTCTGTAGGAGGCCGCCGCGGCGGTGCCGGTGCTATGGCAATCGACGAGCGATGCGATGAGACCGCCGTAGACGTACCCGGGAATGGCAATGTGGTACGGCTCCGGCACGAACGTGCACACGGCCTCGTCGCCGTCCCAGTAGCTCTTGATCTGGTGGCCGTCCTGGTTGAGCCGCCCGCAGCCGAAGCAGTGGCTCACATCCTCCGGGTAGTAGTCCTGAAACGCTTTCTTTGCCACGCTGTTGTCCTTTCGGTCGCCGGCGCTCCCCGGGGCCCGGCGCTCCCCGGGCCCCCCCCGCTTGCCCAGCTCGCACCCGGCCGTTCGCTATCTGTAGTCTTCTCTCACAGGGTGGAAGATGTCGATGATACGGCACCGCGTTATCGCCTTCCCGGAGTGCGGGACGTCCGGCGAGATAACGGCGACGGTCCCTGGCCCAGCGGTCCGCACTTCGTCCCGCACCCTCAGTTCGAACTCCCCCTCGATGAAATTCACTATCTGCTCATGCATATGGCTGTGCTCGGGCATCGACGCCCCCGCCTCGATCTCCCAGTAGGCGACCGTCATGCTATCGGAGTGCACGAACCGCACTCTGTACCCAGGAACGGGCTCGCTTTCCCGAATGTCATGAAGCTCGAGAAACGACATGTTGTTCTCCTCGATCGGCCCGGCACGCGGGCGCGCACCCGACGCACCGCAACCGCTCCGCTGTGGGGCGCGGCCCTACTCGTCCGCCCACTCCCTGAGTTCTCTCTTGATCTTCTCCTCGACCTTCCTGCCGACCTCCTCCCAGTCCCCCTCGCCCCGCTCGGACTCGTCGAGCCACTTCCGGATGCCCTTCCGGACCTTCTCCTCGACCTTGGCGCCGATATCCTCCCACTCCTTCTCCTTGCGGACGAGCACCTTCGCCTTCCTCTGGTGGTGATGTCTCGCCCCCCCACCGAGGGTCACCATGGCCCCGAGCAGGAAGCCAAGGTCGTAGAGCGCACCGACGTTGTTCGGCTCGTACATCCTGACGGTATCGGAGAAGAGCCCGATCACGAAGGTGACGATACAGATAAAACCATGCCACAGGCCGTTCCAGAAGCCGGCGGATGCCGACTCGAATCTTGCCGTGCCGGCCGCGCACCCCGCGCAGACCAGCAGCAGGAGCGCCGCCGGAAGCGCCAGCATCCTCAAACGTCGGACCTTCATGTCACTCCTCCTCTGAATCCGCCCTCCACATCCACACCCGGGAGGTCGGGACACCGGGGCTCGTCGTCCCCGTGAAGCAGAAGCTCAGAACACGCCGTCCTCGGACAGGCCGCGTTCCTCCGCTCGCCGCGCCATCCACTCCCCGAAGTTCCCCGGGGGCTCGTCGACCTCACCCGACGGTCGTCTCTCCATCACCATCACCTCGGCAGGACAGGTCGGTACGCAGACTCCGCACCCGACGCACCGGGCGTAGTCCACGACGCACAGGTCGTCCTCCTTCGACAGCGCACCGAACTGGCACCGCAGGATACACGCGCCGCACCCCGTGCAGCGATCCTCGGCGACGGATGCTCTGAAGTCGGAGCGCGCGACCGCTGTCGGGACACCGAACTCGGCGACGCCCCGCATGATGCCGCAACAGCACGTGCAGCAGTTGCAGATGTAGTAGATATGGTCGCGCTGGTTCATGGTCGAGTGCACGAGACCCTCGTCGGCCGCCTGCGAGAGTATCTGTTGTGCCTCGTCCCTGGAGATGGGTCTGGTCGCGTCGCTGTCATCGAAGGCTCCGGCCTGCGGCGACAACATGAGGCAGTTCTCCACCGTGTTGTCGCACCCCTTTCCCACGAGCTTCTGCTGCACCCTGCAGATGCAGTCCCTGACGCCCCAGGACCGCGCGCTGTCCAGAAGCCTGGTCGCCCGCTCATATGGGAAGATCTCGAGATCGAGAGGAACGGACTGCTCGACAGGAATGACGCGGTGGACGGCGGTCCCGCCGTCGGCTGGACTGCCGCCGCGGCTGTCCACAATGTAGCGTTCGACCAGCCTCGCCAGCTCCTCGTCCATGCGAGTGAGTTGGTTCTCATAGATGCCCACTATGAAGGGTATGAGGGAGTAGCTCGCGCCTGACTCGTCCTTCCTGGCCCCAATGAGACCCTTGGCGCGCATCTCGCGCAGCCTGGTCTCGACTGAACCCGCGTCCGTGCCTGCATGCTCCGCGATCCGCTCGGGCGTTTCGAGGCTCAGCCGCATCACGCTCGCGAGCGCCGCCTCTTCGGGTGTGAAGAGCCTTGCCAGAAGGTCGAACTCGGCGCCGCTCTCTGTCGACGCGAACCCGTTGGGGATCTCGTCCAGCCGCCGCGCAAGCTCCCTGTAGACATCATCCACCATCATGTGCCTCCTGACCCATCAGGCTTCTCCCTCTCGGGTCCGCTGCAGCCGAATGAATCGTCCCGAGTCTCTCTCCATCAAGAGTGAGATACTCCGTGTACAGGTTGCAGGCCATGCACGAGTGTACCGGCAGAACGCAGACGAGGTCACCAAGCTTCAGACCGGCCGCCCACTGCGCGTCCGCCTCCAGGACGCCGTGCTCCTGAAAGACCGACACCACGGGAGCGAAGGGCCCCGCACCTCCTGGCCACGCCCGGCTTGCCTGCCCGAAGATGACTCGACCGTCCTCGCCCTTCATCGACTCCGCTGACAGATGGACGGCGCCTCCGTAGAGCAGCACCCGGCCGCGCTCAGGATAGATGCCCACGACCGGGCAGGCAACGGCGGCCGCGATGTCGTCCGCCGCGCAGGAACCCGTTCCAACCTGCGTCAGGTCGTAGAACACGAAGTTCCCGGGCCGCAGCTCGTCCACACCGGCGAAATCCTCGGCCAGACTGGCGCCCGGCGTGTCCCCTATCGAGACCGCGCATGCCACGCCCCCGCGCGAGACGAGGAGTTCCCGGACCGAGCGCAGCTTCTCCAGCGCCTCGTCATGCACGCGCCGGACACCCTCCGGCGTCCGTTCCCTGTAGGTCAGGCCGTTGTACGAGAGGATCCCCGCGAACTCCAGGCTCGCGCCGCCGAGGATGTCGTCGGCGACCGCCGTGATACGCGCTCCGTCGTCCCACGCCACGCCGGCTCGTCCGTAGCCGGTGTCGATCTTGAGCCACACGCGCAGCGGTACTCCCATCCGGCGCGCGACGGCCTGGGCAGCGTCCCGCGAGTCCACGAGCACGCCCAGACGCACGCGCTCCGCCAGTGCGGCGATGTCGTCCAACTCTCGGAGATTGACCGGGAACGCGACCGTGATGTCGGTCCAGCCGTCCTCTGCGAAGTAACGGGCCATGGCCACCGAAGAGACGGTTATGGCCGAGACACCCGCGTCTCGAAACCACCGACCGACGCCCAGTGACTGGTGCGTCTTGAAGTGAGGTCGTAGGGCGACACCCGCCGACGAGGCGCGCGCCGCCATTCGTTCGATGTTGCGGACGGCCCGTGCCCTGTCGAGAACAAGTGTCGGGCGCTGGATGTTCAGCTTCCCGAGCGCACCTGGCGTCTCGCTCACCGGTCCTCCTCGCTCAAGGACTCGCTCGCCCACCGCCCGCCCGCACGACACGCCGCCGGCGCCACTACGACGAGCTTCCGAAGAGAATGACTCCACCGACCACGACGCACGCTGCCAGCAGCGCCCACGGCTGCATCGTATCCTTGAGCACGAGCACGTCCGCCGAGTTGAGCACCAGAACAGCGCCTGCGAGCACACCGAGTCCGAGGACGGCGCCACCGGCTCTGCGGACCAGCCGGTCAGAACTGGACAGCCCCGAACACAGAGATGCGAGCAGCAGCCCTACGAGATAGGCGGCGCCGAACGCCGTCCACGTGCGAAGCAGTCCTGCCTGAAAGTGACCCTCGTACGACCCGTACAGGATCGCTGCTCCGCACAGCAACCCGAACACGATGAGCGCTACACCCACGTACCTTCCGAGGATCATCGTCGCGCCCTCCGATCTCTCAGCGTGAACCTCAGTCCGGACCACACGACCAAGTCCGCGCGACCCGCGGCTACCACCCGGAGCTGCCGCTGCCCTCTGTTGGGTGCAGGAACTCGTCGAACTCAGACATCGACACGAGATCGCACGCACTGAACGGCGATCCCTCCGTGCTCGTCAACCAGCGCAGGCTGTTGAGCGTGTCCGCCCTGCCCGGGACCTCTACACGGGTCGAATCTGCCTCGTAGCGCGCCGTCCACCCCTCGCCCTGAAGCTCCAGCCCGCCGTCCGTGTAGACCCACATCCCCGTCGCCAACGGTGCCGGTTCCGGCCTCATGATGTCCTCACGGTCGCGATCGAGCACGCCCTCGCGCACGGAGAAGGTCCCGTCCCGCCCGAGC
>DAOWCM010000405.1 GCA_030639555.1 Candidatus Eiseniibacteriota bacterium
AAGGCCAAACCGGGCAGAAGGGCGAGCGCAAGCCCGAACGCGATCGCCGGCAACAGAACCTGCACTCGCCGTCCTCGGGTTCGTGTCACCGCGTGCCTACTTCGGCTCGGAGGAACCGTGCTCCGTCTGGTCATGCTTCTCCCTGTCCTTCCGAACCGCTATCGCGACGCACCAGGCGAAGCCACCGAAGAGGACGATGCCCACCGCTATGCTCGTGATCCATGCTGAAAGCGACATCACATCTCCTCCCTTTCCCGCTTCGTCCCGGGAATGGCGGTCAGTATCGCGGCGACGATGATGATGAGCGCGACCACGGACCAGCCGCCGGCGATGAGTGCCCAGGTCGGGTAGCCCTCGTACGGTGTCTTGAACTCCTCGACCACGTTCGCGACAAGAGCCCAGCCCAGCACCAGCGGCGTGATCCACTTGATGAAGAGGTCCCACCACCAGCCGATCTGGAAGTCGGACACCTCGTTGATGTACTCCCTGAGCTTCTTCGTGCCGTAGAACCAGCCGATGGCGATGCACTCGAGAAAACCAACGACGACAAGCCCGTAGTTGTTCATCCAGTGGTCGACGATGTCCAGCCAGTAGAGGCCGGCGCCGGTCGTGAAGATCAGGCCGACCAGCAAACCGAAGAGGCAGAAGCCGCCCGCCGCGCCGTTCTGCGATATGTGCCACTTGTCCCTGAGTCCAGCTACCACTCCCTCCACGATGGAGAACGCCGAGTCGATCCCGAGCGTCAGGAGCGTCAGAAAGAAGGCCGCCGCGATAAACGGCGCCCCTGGCATGAGACTGATGGCCGTCGGATAGACGACGAACGCGAGACCGGGTCCACCCTCCACCACCTCATCGATAGGCACCCCCTGCGCCTGCGCGAGATAGCCCAGGACGCTGAAGACCGCGAAGCCGGCGAAGTACGAGAAGCCCGCGTTGGCGAAGCTGGTGATGAAGGCGTTGTTGCTGACATCCGAGCGCTTCGGCATGTAGCTCGCGTATGCGGTCAGTATCCCGAAGCCGAGGCTCAGAGAGAAGAAGACCTGCGCATACGCCTGCAGCCAGGTCTTCCCACTGAGAAGCGCCGCGAAGTGGGGGGTGAGATAGTACCTGAGCCCCTCCGCCGCGCCGGGGAGCGTCAGTCCTCTGATGAGGATGAACAGAACGAGGAGCGCCGGAAGAGGCACGGTGATCATCACCACCTTGCCTACTCGGAGCACTCCCTTCTTGATGATCCAGTAGATACATCCCCATGTGACCACGAGACCGAGCAGGACCGGCCACGAGATGACGCCTATCTCACCGGGTCCGGAGGTCCTTCTGAGGACGTGGGCGAAGAACTCCGCCGCGTTCTCAGAGCCGCCGGCCCAAGGCTGGGTGAACGAGAAGACGAGGTAGTCCCACGCCCATCCCATGATGACCGCGTAGTAGAACGAGATGACGGCGCCCACTCCGAGCGCCCACCAGCCAATCATTGCGAAGGGCTTCTTCACCTGCCCCAGCGAGCCCGGTGATGATTTCTGGAAGTGCTGACCCAGCGCGTACTCCAGGATCATGAGCGGGATGCCGGCGGTGATGAGCGCGACGATGTAGGGAATGAGAAACGCGCCGCCGCCGTTCTCGTAGGCCACCATCGGGAAACGCCAGAGGTTCCCCAGCCCGATGGCGCTGCCGATTGCGGCCATGATGAACGCCGGCCTGCTCGCCCATCTGTCACGATGAGGCATGGACTCCCTCCTTCTTGAGAACCGCCTGCTTCCGGGTGCATAAGGTCGATCCAGGAAGGTCGGCCCGATTGAAACATCTGCACGTGCGCGGGTCAAGCCTCCGGCGAGGGCGCGGGTTCGGACTGGCGCGTCGGGGCCCTTCTGCGATAGGCGTTGTTAGGGTGTCCGGTCTTCCACCCGTGCTCAGACAGCGCCGCGGCGTTCGCCGCGCCAAACTGCGCGCGGGGGGAAGCCGGACCCGCCATACAGAGCCAGCGTAGACGAGGGGCCCGAGCGTGACAGCCCGGACCCCTCTCTCACAGCATCGACCGCGCTCGTGCGCAGCCGGAGCTGATCCCCAGAGAATTACTTCAGCAGCACCATTTTGGTCGAGTCGTCGAAGCCCTCCGCCTCCATCCGGCAGAAGTAGACACCGCTTCCCACCTCGACTCCGTTGTTGTCGCGGCCGTCCCACACAACACTGTGGTAGCCGGGATCGACCTCGCCG
>DAOWCM010000415.1 GCA_030639555.1 Candidatus Eiseniibacteriota bacterium
GTCTTCGTGGACGCCATGTGATGCGTCGTCGGGCACACGCCGCAGATCTTCGGGGTGATCCTCGGCATCTCCTCCGCCATCCGCCCCTCACTGAACTTCTCGAAACCCCGAAGCTCCGGAACCTGAAAGTAGGCGTTCGATACGTTGCCCGAATCATCGAGGAAGATCTCGATCTTCCCGTGACCTTCCAGACGAGTGATCGGGTCTATCGTGATACGCTTGCTCATCTCTCCTCCATGATGCTTGTCGGCTCGCAGCTCGTGCGCCGCGCTGGTCGGCGCGGGCTAGCTCGAGAGCTTCTTACCTCTCAGCAGTGACGACGGCAGACTGTACATGTACGCGAGGCCCGTGACGTCCGGTATCGAATCGACTATCTTCTCCATCTCCTCCGGATCGTCGACGTCGATGATGGACGCGAGCGCCGACAGGAACTTGGCGCCCATGTCCTTGACCTCGTCGGTCGGACCGAAGCACCCGCGGCACGGCATGTTCGCGTTGATACAGCGCTGACCGCACCCGGCGCGGGTCGCCGGTCCCATGCAGATAACGCCCTCGGCCAGGAAGCACTTCTCCGGATCCATGAACGTCTCGTGCGGGCGCTTGAGCTCCGTTATCTCGAGCTTATCGGGCTTGCTGTCGTTCCGGTCGCACTCATCGCAAAGAGACTTGTTCGGGGCGAGCACGGAACCCTTCGGAGGCAGCTCGCCCGCGAGAATGGCGTTCACCGCGTCCATGATGAGATCGGGCGGCACGGTGCATCCCGGAAGGTAGTAGTCGACTTCGATGACCTGGTCGAGCGCGTGGACGCGGTCCCAGAGCACCGGCAGCTCCAGTTCGCCCTCGGGCATCTTCGTCTTGGGCTGTGGGTGCGTCTTCTCGGGGTTGTCGACGCCCGGCAGAGTCTCGTAGACCTTCTCCAGAAGGCTTCTCTTGTCAGAGAAGTTGGCCAGGCCCGGGATCCCGCCCAGGTGCGCGCACGAGCCGAACGCGACGACCAGCTGCGACTTCCTCCTCAGTAGCTCCGACCACTCCAGCTGCTCCGAAGTGCGGACGCCGCCGTTCAGGAAAGCGACCGCTATCTCCCCGTCCTCCAGAGCCTCGACGTCCTTGCGCTTGAAGTCCATCGCAACGGGCCACAGGACGATGTCAACGGCCTCAACGACCTTCAGGATGTCCTCGTTGAGGTCGATCCACGCCTCCTCACAGCCACCACACGAGGCGTTCCAGTACAGCGCTACCTTTGGCTTTGCCACTTATCGCACCCCCGCTAGCTTCACGCTCTTAGATTCTCTGGTGAAGTGTAGGTTGCCACCAAGGGAAGAAGATGCCCGCTCCGTATGTGGCGACGCCGCCCCTGTGCTCTGAGGCAGCGACAAGCAGGACCTAAGATACCATCCGGGGCCACACTCGTGCAAGTGAAACCGCCCCTCCTTTGGCGTTTACGTGCCGAAATCCTGTTGAACGAGTGAGAATCGATGTAGTAGCATTTACATCCTGAGATATTCTCAAACGGCCTCAATTCTGAACCTCAGTCTGTTGTCTCCGAGGGAGGGAGCATGGCCGATCAGCTGAAGGTGCTGGTGGTCGATGACGAGGAGCCCATCAGGGACTCGTGTCGCCAGGTCTTGACCAAAGCCGGCTATGAGTGCCACACGGCGGTGGACGGCATCGAGGGCCTCCACTTCGCCCACCAGGTCGAGCCCGACGTGATCCTCCTCGACCTCATGATGCCGGGCATGGACGGGCTGTCGATGCTCGATCAGCTCATCAAGACCCACCCGAACGTGGTCTGCATTGTCATAACCGGATACGCGACCATCGAATCGGCCGTCGACGCGATGAAGCACGGCGCGTTCGACTTCCTGCCGAAGCCGTTCACACCCGACGAACTCAGGGTCATCGTTGCGCGCGGGCTCGAGCAGCGGAAGCTCCTGCTGGAGACCGCGGCGCTCCGCGAAGAGAAGCGGCGGATGCAACAGTACTTCATCTCCATCGTGGCCCACGAGCTGCGCTCTCCCCTCCTTCTGGTGAAGCAGTACCTCGACCTCATCGTCGGGGGGAAGATGGGGAAGGTCGACGAGACCGCCGGGGAGATGCTCGCCGGCGCGCACAGCACGCTGACGGGTCTTCTCCACATCATCGCCGACTGGCTGAA
>DAOWCM010000311.1 GCA_030639555.1 Candidatus Eiseniibacteriota bacterium
ATCTCACGACGCCCGACACTGTCGTGGCCATGTCCCAGGAGGCGTACGACAAGTTCGGGTTCGACATCAGGCGGAACGGGACGCTCATGATAGACGATGACCTGGTGAAGCCCGAGGCCGCGCCCGCCGGGTGCAGGGTGTACGCGATCCCTGCGACGAGGATCGCCGAGGACCTCGGGAACAGGATCGCCGCGAACATCGTGATGCTGGGGTTCTTAACGGCCGTCACGGACATTATCTCCGTACAGTCGGCAAGACGGGCTCTCCCGAGTTCGGTGCCGCCGCGCTTCCTCGAGCTCAACGAGAAGGCCTTCGAGGAGGGCTACAGGTTCGGCAGTGAGCTGATGGGGTCGGAGCCTGTGCCGCCGCCCGCCATGAGGCCGCTCACCCGCGAGTACAAGCCGTCGAAGGTCACGAAGGCCAAGGCCGGCAGGCGGGCCACAACGCTCGCGCGCGTGAACCGGATGGACGGGAAGATGAGAGAGAGCGCGGCCGCGAAGAAGGCCTGGAAGGTCGCGAAGAAGAAGGGCGCCAAGCAGAAGGCGGCGGCGAAGAAGGCGCTGGACGAGAAGACCGCTGAGGCCGCCAAGAAGGCCGGTGGTACCAAGGCTGCAAAGGGTGGGGCGAAGAAGGCCGCACCGAAGAAGACGGGAGCGAAGAAGACCGCACCGAAGAAGACGTCATCTGCAACTGCCAGGAAGGCCGGGTCCGGGAAGATCACCGCCAAGAAGAGGCCGAAGTCCGCGGCCCGGAAATCCGCCAAGAGCACCAGCAGGAAGAAGTCCCCCGGGAAAAAGTGAGTGGCACTCTAAGGGGGTAGGGATGGACAGGGGCGTTCTCGTCATCGGAGGCGGCATAGCAGGTATCCAGGCCGCCCTCGACCTCGCGGACGCGCAGTTCAAGGTCTATCTCGTCGAGCGCGACCCATCGATCGGTGGGAAGATGGCTCAGCTCGACAAGACCTTCCCGAGTATGGACTGCGCCATTTGAATACTCGGTCCGAAGATGATGGATGTCGGTCGGCATCCGAACATCGAGCTCTGGACCAACAGCGAGGTCGTTAAGGTCCGGGGCAAGGCCGGGGACTTCAAGGTCAGCGTGCTCCGCAAAGCACGGTGCGTCGACGTGAACGAGTGCACCGCGTGCGGGGACTGCGCCGAGGCATGCCCCATTGTCGTGCCAAACGAGTTCGACCTCGGACTGAGCACCCGCAAAGCCATCTACCAGCCGTTCCCTCAGGCAGTACCATCCGCCTACATCCGCGACATCGAAACCTGCCTCGGTCACTTCCCACTCGCGTGCGGGAGATGCGCCAAGGCTTGTGAGAAGAACTGCATCGACTACGATGAGAAGGATGAAGTGGAGGAGATCGGCATCGGGTCGATCGTCGTCGCGACGGGGTTCGACCTCTACGACCCGGGCGAGGCGAGCGAGTACGGCTACAAGCGGTTCCACAACGTCGTCTCCAGCCTCGAGCTCGAGCGGCTTCTTTCCGCGAGCGGCCCGACCAGGGGGTTCCTCCAGAGGTTCACCGACGGCGAGCCGCCCGGACGGATCGCGTTCATCCAGTGCGTCGGCTCCAGGTGCGTGAAGCTGGATATCCTGTACTGCAGCCGCATCTGCTGCATGAACGCCATGAAGGACGCGCTCCTCATCGAGGAGCTGTTCCCCGACTCCGAACTCCTCATCTTCAACATCGACGTTCGCGCGTTCGGCAAGGGATTTGAGGCGTTCTACCGGCGGTCCCAGGGGAACACCAATCTCCGCTACGTCAAGGGCAAGCCCTCCAAGGTCACGGAGGACAAGGACACGGAGGGCCTCCTCCTACACTACGAGGACATGACCACCGGCGGCATCGAGCACTCGCACGTCGACATGGTCGTGCTCAGCTCCGCGCTCGTGTCCCCCGAGGGGACCGGAGCACTTGCGGAGATTCTAGGAGTGGGTGTCGCCGACGACGGGTACATCGAGAGCCGTGACGCGTCCGCGTACCCGCTCGAGACCACGCGCCCCGGCATCTGCCTCGCCGGCTGCGCGTCCGGGCCCAAGGACATCACGGACTCGGTCGCCGAGGCGTCCGGCGCCGCCGCGCTCGCGGGGTCGCACGTTCTCAGGCACAAGCTCGACGTCGTGAAGGAGGACATCGAGCAGCGGGACGTTACGGGTCCGCCCCGCGTGGGCGTCTTCGTATGCCACTGCGGTATCAACATCGGAGGCGTGCTCGACGTCTCGAAGCTCACGGAGTACGCCGACACGCTTCCAGACGTCGCGTTCGCCGAGCATCTGCTCTTCGCCTGTGCCGAGAGCACCCAGCGCCAGATACAGGACCGCATCATCGAGCACGACCTGAATCGAGTCGTCGTCGCCGCGTGCACTCCGAAGACACACGAGCCGGTCTTCCGCCAGGCAGCGGCTTCGGTCGGCCTGAACCCCTATCTGGTCGAGCTTGTCAACATCCGCGACCAGTGCTCGTGGGTGCACTCGAAGGAGCCGGTCGCGGCCACGGAAAAGGCCCGCGACCTCATCCGCATGGCAGTGTCCAGGGCGAGGCTGCTGCAGCCGCTCTCGGAGAAGGAGCTCGAGGTGGGCCACGAGGTCCTCGTAGTAGGCGGCGGCATCGCGGGCATAGAGGCGGCGATCGATATCTCGCGGAGGGGCTTCACGGTCCATCTGATCGAACGGAATGACGAACTCGGCGGTCGCGTCGTCGACCTCGCGGGAACGTACCCGAGCGGGCGCAGCGGGCAGTCGCTCGTTGACGAGAAGGTCGAGGCGCTCAAGACCTCCGGCGCCGACGTGAGGACCGGCACGATCCTCAAGAGCGTGACCGGGTTCGTAGGGAACTTCGAGGCGACCATCGGACCGCCGGACGCCGAGGGGGGAGCCGGTGATTCGGATCCGGACGGCGGGGACGCGAATGAGACGCTCGCCGTGGGTGCCATCGTCCTGGCGATCGGCGCCGACCTCTACAAGCCCGAGCTCGGTTACTTCGGGGCCGGCCTGTCCCCTCAAGTGATACCGAACACCGAGGTCGAGGACCTCATGAAGAGTGATGGCGCACCGAAGCTCGAGGGGCGGGAGGTCAAGACCGCTGTCTTCATCCAGTGCGTTGGCTCCCGTGGTGACAAGGGGAACCCCGAGTGTTCCCGCTACTGCTGCCAGTCGGCCATCCGCCAGGCTCTGGAGCTCAAGAGCCGCGGCGTGGACG
>DAOWCM010000158.1 GCA_030639555.1 Candidatus Eiseniibacteriota bacterium
AGTTGCAAGGATTAGTGAGCATTGGCCAGCGGGCTCACGGCATCCTCTTAAACGAGAACCGCTGCACGACGGCCCGCTTCGGATTACCCTAAACTCAGGGGCTCGCGAGTCTGTCCTACCGGGTACGGGAGGTGATAACGATGACACGGACACTGTTGCTTTTGGTGGCTGCCGTGGCCGCCCTCACTGTCTCCGCCGCACCAGCCGCTCCGCTCGAAGCCGACGACGCTCTCACCGACATGGAACTCGACATCCTCAGGGTCTGCGAGGGCGTCCTCCAGCTCTTCGCAAGTCACGCCGACGACATCTGGCCTGGATACGACCTGTCAGAGCGACCGTTCCTCGTGTACATCCCGGAGCGATGGGCGCTCCTCCTGAACTGTGGGAACGCGGCCGAGGGGTTCGGGCCGCCTCCGCGGGACTGGCCCGACCTGGGCGCCGAGGTCTGCTTCAAGGAGGGCCAGGTCGGGAACCTCGTCGGGCAACTCGCGTTCGGCTACGACGCTGGAGGGGTACGGACCGTCGCGGTCGGCTTCCCGGAGTCGATGTCGGAGTCCTTCGAGGACCTCGAGCTCAAGATGTTCGCGTACGTCGTCCACGAGGCGTTCCACGAGTATCAGAACGAGGTCTTCGGCGACATCGAGTGGGCGAGGGAGCAGGAGTATCCGATCGAGGATGTGGAGAACGCTGCCCTCGCCTACCTCGAGATGGCCCTTCTGGTAGAAGCTATCGAGGCCGCGTGGGCGGACGACGCCGACCTCGCCAGTGAGGCCACGGCACAGTTCGTCGCCGTGCGAGCGCACAGGTGGGCGCGCGCGGACAGCTTCATCGCAATCTACGAGGGCGGCAAGGAGACGCGGGAAGGGACCGCCAGGTACGTTGAGCTCCGATGCCTCGACTTCGCCCGGGAACTGGACTATGAGTCGTCAGTGCCGGGTGCGCCTCTCCTCAGGGACGACCTGGCGCACGCGGCGCTGCCGGGATACCTGCTCGACGACTTCCGCGAATCGATGGTGGACGGCGCCATCCCGATGGAAGACCTCCCGCGCAACAGGATCTACCCGGTGGCGAGCGCTCAGGGGTTCCTGCTCGACTACTTCGACGTCGACTGGCAGCCGGAGGCCGAGCAGTCCACGTCGGACTTCACCTACGCGCGCCTGCTCCGGGAGCGGCTGGAATTGACCGAGGAAGACCACGCTGCGCTCATCGAGGCCGCCAAGGCGCGGCACGGCTACACCGAGCTCATGGGCGCGGCCGGAACGTCGATAGAGAATCACATTTCCGCCTACCGTGAGGCCCTGGCGGTGTTCGAGCAACAGCAAGGAAGCAGGATCGAGATCGCATTCGACACCAACGGGCTCTACCGATCACGCGCGACCTCAGCCACGCGGCTCGTCGTCGACCGCGGTGCGCACGAGCTCTGCGACCGCTACGACGTCTACACGCTCGAGCGTGACGGGACCTTCTTAGAGCTCCATGATGTAGGTCTGCTCGAGGTGAACGACTACGACGGATACAGGAAGACCGTTGTGTTCTACGCCACGAGCGTCGAGACGATCACCGTGGACGGAGATGCGATCGCCGCACCGGCCTCCGCCACTCCGGTTCCGAACCAGCGCGATGCCGAGGCACGGCGCTTCATCGCACTCCGGATAGCCGGCGACGGGTTCGAGCTCACCCACGAGGGCCCCGGCACCGTCGCGCTCGCAGCGGGGTCGATCGTCGTGGACCTCACGGCGGAGTAGCACCGGTGCCGAATCGTGGTTGATCTCCCCATCAGGTAGCTCCCGCGTGGCGGGGTGCAGCGGCGTGCGACACAGTGCTGCACCGCGCGTCTCCCGACCCTTGCGTCCTGACGAGCGCGCTTCTTGGCGCGGCGCGCCGACTGTGGTATCCTCAAGGTGTACTCACCATGCGAACCCGATGCTCCCTGCCGTTCACGGAGGGTCCCACCATGAGAACGACCATCGCGGTGCTGCTGCTCCTCGCCTGCACGCTGACCGCCGCGGCGCAGGTGAACGGCCACGTCCAGGTCATCGACGGCAAGCCGATACTCACGGTCTGGGGAACTCATGCGGAGCGCGGCTACGCCCAGGGCTACCTCAAGGGCGTCGAGGGCAAGGAGATGTTCGACGACTACATCGTCGGCTACTGCTGTGGCGGGTCAGTGCTGACGTACTACTTCATGCGCCTCCACTACACCAACAACTACGCGGTCGACGCGAAGTACCAGGCGGAAGTGGACGCCGTCCTTCAGGGCATGTCAGACGCCGGCATCAGTCTCTACAACAGCACGCTGATGAGGGACATCGACGCGACCGACATGCTCGTCGCGAATGCCATCGTCGACCTGAGCACGTTGGCCTCGGCCGCGCCCTTCGCGTGCTCCAGCATGTCCAGCTGGGGTGGAAGCACCATCGCGGACCCCTTTCTCGACGGGCACCTCTTAGTGACGAGGCTCCTCGACTGGAGCAAGCACCCCACGCTCACGGACAATCCGCTCCTTACCGTCCATTTCCCGTCGGAGGCTGACGAGCAGCCGTGGATCTCGATCGGCTACGCGGGCCTCTTCGGGGCGCTCTCCGCCATCAGCGAGTCCGGCGTGTCGGCCTGTCTCAATATGGGCAACAACGAGAGCAGCACGGGCGGGGCTCCGTACCACCCGATCCTCCTGACCGTGCGAAACGGGATCGAGGGCACGGACTACGACGGCAGCGGGCAGCACGCCCCGGACGACGTGGTCGCCGCCATCGCGGACCGCGCGCGCAACATAGACACCATCGTCCACGTGACGAAGGACAAGGGACTGGGGTCGAGGCCCATCGTCATCGAGTCGAACAACGAGGCTGGCGTCGCCGTACGCGATGCGTCCGACAACACCGCGGTGCCGGGTGACCACCTCGTGGCGACTAACCACTTCCGCACCCTCTACCCACCGGTCTACTGCTACCGTTACGCCGGCATCGTCGACTCGCTCACGGTGAGCACAGACATGACGTGCGAGCGAAGCTGGTCGGTGATGGCCGGCGCGGCGGGGACGTTCGGCTCGAACATCCAGTGCATCCAGTACGTGGAATCGGAGGGACTGCTGCTCTGGTCGATGGACACCTACTCGCAGCCGGCCTACACCGAACCGCCGACGGAGCTATCCGTCTGGGACCTCTTCGGCTGTCAGATGGGTGTGGAGGGCGCGACCGGGGCGCCCGTGCTGAGACAGAACTCCCCCAACCCGTTCAACCCCAGGACCGAGATCGCCTTCGGACTCCAGAAGCCCTCGGAGTGCAGGCTCACGGTCTACAATGTGAGCGGAAGGCTCGTGACGACGCTGCTCGATGAGCTTCGAGGGCCCGGGACTCACCGGGTCGAGTGGGACGGCAGGACGGACGAGGGCATCGAGGTGGGAACCGGCGTCTACCTCTATCGTCTGGAAACGGACCGGGGGACTTCTGAGCGGAAGATGCTGCTGCTGAAATAGTCGCCACGCGAGCCAGGAATCGACGCGCCCCCGAGTCGGTTGACCCGGGGGCGTGTCTGTGTTCGGGAAACTCGACTTCGGTGATCCGGCGGCGTGACTGCCGTGGGCCACGCGCTAGAACGCCTTCTCCTTCTGCATCATCGCCAGCGCGACCTTCTCCGCTGTGACCGGCATCGACTTGATGCGGACCCCGAGTGCGTCCTCGACGGCATTCGCGATCATCGGCGCGGCCGGGATCATCGTGTGCTCCCCCACTCCTCGTGCGCCGAACGGCCCGTCGGGCTGCGGCACCTCGATAATGATGGGGATCATCTCGTCCGGCACGTCGAGCGAGGTCGGTATCTTGTAGTCGGTGAAGTTCGGATTGAGGAGCCTGCCCGCATCATCGAACCGCATGTCCTCGTAGAGAACCGTGGCGAGCCCCTGGAGCATCCCGCCCGTGATCTGGCTCTCGACCAGGTTCGGGTTGATGGCCTGTCCGACGTCGACCGCGAGCGCGGTCTTGAGCACGCGCATCTTCCCGGTCTCTCTGTCTATCTCGAGCACGACGCCGGCCGCGCCGACGGTGTAGTGGATGTTCGGGTGGCCGCCCTGGCTCGTCTCGGGGTCGGAGACCGCCGAGCTGAACTCCGGCATGAACATCCCGCTCCCGAGTATCGGCCCGCCACGGAAGGTGCCGTCCTCCATGCCGATGCCGGCGATGACGAAGTCCTCTAGCGGCAGCTCGAAGTCGGGGGCGGCGGTGCTCTTCACCTTCTCGTCTTCCAGGTAGAGCGACTCGCGGTCGTGGCCGAGCGCGCGGTTCACCAGATCGAAGATCTTCTTCCGCGCCTCCTCGGCCGCCGCCTTGACCGCGTTCCCGCATCCCCACGTGACGTGTGAGGCCACGGTCTGCCACTCGTAGGGGTTGCGGTCGGTGTCGGGCGTCTCGACACGGATCTTCTCCGGTGGAACGGTGAGCACCTCGGCCGCGATCTGCGCCATGACCGTCATGTACCCCTGCCCGATCTCCATGCCAGACACGCTGATGTTGATACTGCCGTCCTCGCTGAACTTGAGGAACGCCGAAGAGGAGGCGTTCGGCGGCATCGCGGACGCCTTCCACATGACAGCGAAGCCCTTGCCGATGGCCTTCTTCGGGTCGTCCGATGTCTCGGGCGTCCCCCACTCGATTGCCGCTGCCGCCCTGTCGATGGCCTCGATGAGTCCGGAGGGGTTCATCTTTGCGCCATACGGCAGCGTGTCGCCCTCCACGATGGCGTTCCGCCGCCGCATCTCGACCGGGTCGATCCCGATGCGCTTAGCGAGCCGTGTGATGTGCGACTCGAGGCCAAAGTGGAACTCGGAGTAGCCAAAACCCCGGTACGGTCCGCCGGGCGGCAGGTTCGTGTAGATGCAGAGGGAGTCTATCTTGACGTTCGGGATGCGGTAAGCGCCGGTCGCGGACAGCCCGACCGCGTTGACGACGTTGGCGCCGTACTCGACGTACGCGCCCGCGTCCCAGTAGAGCGTGTGCTCGATCGCGGTGATGGTCCCATCCCTCTTGACGCCGAGCTTGAGCTTCGCGACGACGCCCTGCCGCTGGTAGGTGTTGTAGAACTCCTGCTCGCGCGTCCAGCGCAGCTTAACCGGGTGGCCCTTGACGGCGGTCGCGAGAGCGGCGCCGATGATCTCCATCGTCACGCCGGCCTTCCCGCCGAACCCGCCGCCGACGTACGGCGTGATGACGCGGACGTCCTTGTGCGTGAACCCAAGCGGCGAGAGGGCCTCCGTGAAGAGGTGGCGCTGCGTGTGCGGCGACTGCGAGGACGACCAGAGCGTC
>DAOWCM010000185.1 GCA_030639555.1 Candidatus Eiseniibacteriota bacterium
CGGGCGGACCCCGTCGGTTCTCGAGGAGCGATACGAGAGGCTGGAGACGCGCCGGTTCGCGGGCGCCACGGTCACCTTGTACGCTCTTGACGGAAGCCCGACACTGAGCGTTGAGTGAAGCGGCCTTGCTTCGGCTCGCTATGGTGCGATATGCGTGGTAAACGCGGGCGGATGCGGGGGGTGAGCGCCGTAACCGTGGCACGAGTTATGCTTTAGAGCGCCTGAGCACGCCCCCCAATGAGTGCGGGGCGGGCACGCAGTGCGCGTGGGGGCTATAGAGATGGCACAGAGCAGAACGGGGTTGCTCCTGACTGTCGTCGGAGCGGCGCTATGTTGTGTTTGTGGGTGCGCCGGCAGCGGCGGTGACGGGGTGGTGGACGTCGCGGACTTCGAGCAGCCGGTTGCGGTGGACGTCACCGACGGCGAGCAGCCGGCCGCGGTATCTGCCGCGTATCAACTCCGCCAGGGCGACCAGCTGATGATCATGTTCCCGGCGGACCGGACGCTCGACTACACAGCGCCGGTCTCGCCCGCGGGTACTCTCACCGTGCCGTCAGGCGGTGAGGTGGTCGCGGCGGGGAGGACCATCGATGAGGTCCGAGCCGAGGTCGAGGTGCAGATGGCGGATCTGCTCCTGGATCCGAGGGCGTCGATCGTGCTCTCGAGGGTCGCCGAGCAGCCGGTGTACGTTCTTGGAGAGGTGAAGGAACCGGGATCGGTCACGAACATGGGCTCCATCCGTCTGAGCATGGCGCTCGCGCAGGCGGGCGGGATCCTGCCGAGCGGGCAGCCGAGCAGCGTGATGGTCATTCGCACGACCGGCGTTGCTGAGGCGACGGCGATCAAGATTGATATTGCCCAGGTGCTGTCCGGGAGAGACCTGTCGCAGGACCTGATTCTGGAGCCCTACGACGTTGTCTTCGTTCCCCAGTCCGTCATCGGGAAGATCGACGAGTTCGTGGACTTGTTCTTCAACAAGATCGCGCCGGCACAGCTTTTCTACCTGCGCGGCTATGACATTCTGAACAGGGGGCCGCTCCGGTTCTACGAGTAGCGGTCGCCGACGGGTCACAGGAAGGTGAGGAAGCGTTGAAGCGCGAGATCGAACAGGCAGATGCGGTCCTTCTGGAAGAGGTCCTCTACGTGCTCTTCCGGAGGAAGCTCCTGATCATCGTGCTCCTGCTCGTCGCGGGCGGCATCTTCACATACGGTGTGCTGACGGACGTGGACTCCTACAAGGCGGAGGCCGTCGTCATGATCCGCCGCCTCCCGCTTGGCTACCAGATGCCCGCGGAGAGCCGCGCGGTGCTGAGGCGCGGCGAGGTAGTGAACTCCGAGATCGAGATCATCACCAGTCCGGCGGTCGCGGAAGAAGTCATCGACAGGCTCGGTCTGGCGGAGGGAGAGAAGCGCGCGAGGGCGATCCACAACATCAGTCGGCAGATAAAGGCGGAGGCCGAGCCCGAGTCGAACATCATCAAGATCAGCTACTCGCACCCCGACCGCGAGAGGGCGGCGGACGTGACCAACGCGACTCTCGACGCCTACCTGAACGTCCGCGCGAGGGTGGCTCTCGACTACAGCGCCGTCGATTACCTCGACCGGCAGGCGCGTCGGATCAAGGCAGAGATGGACTCGGTCGGGGCGGCCATCACGAGTTACGGCGCTGAGGACGGACATCTCACCAGGGGATACAAGAGCGAGAAGCACATGGGCCTCATCAGCCGGTTCACGAGCAAGCAGACAGACCTCGACGCCTCGATCTATTCCATGGAAGAGAAGATAGCGATGACCGAGGAGTGGCTGGCATCGGGAGCAGACGTCGCGAACACTCCCAGTGGCGACATCTACGACATGGCGACCGTCCAGCAGGTTAAGTGGAAGCACCTGGACATGAAGTCGCAGGTCGCGTCGGCGCGGGCGAGGTACGCGCCGGACCACCCGGAGATCAAGCGCCTCGAGCGCGAACTGACGTCCTCCGCGGAGGCCGTCCGGGTCGAGGTCGAGCAGGCGCTGCTCCGTGAGAAGATGCGGCTCGAGGAGTGGAAGGCCGAGCGCCGGGCGACCGTCCGGATCCTCGCCGACCTGAAGGCGCAGAACCCGAAGCTCTCCGACGAGAACATGCAGATCCGCATGCTCGAGCACGAGCTGTCGATGCGTACGGACCTGTACGCGGCCGTTGTGGACAAGCGTGAGCAGTTCAGGATCACCGCCGCCACCGACCCGAGCCTGCTCAACGTCGGCGTCGTGTCGAGGGCGACAGTGCCCGTGGAACCGACCAAAGCCGGCATCGACATGAAGTCCGTGTTCGCCTTCTTCACGCTCCTGTTCGGGTTCGCGTTCGTTTTCGCCGTGGAGCGTATGGACCAGTCGTTGGTCCGGCGTTCAGACATCGAGAGGGAGCTGGGGCTCAAGGTCCTCGCGGTCGTACGGCACAGGTCGAGGGGCTAGGAGGAGCAACTGTACACGCAGTTCTACAACCTGGCCGAGAGGCCGTTCGAACTCACTCCGGATCCGCGCTATCTCTTTCTGAGTTCGCGCCATCGGGAGGCGCTTGCGCATCTGACCTACGCCGTTGAGGAGAGGCGCGGCTTCGTCCAATTGACCGGCGAGATCGGCACCGGCAAGACGATGATGCTTGACGCCCTCGTGCTCGGCTTGGACGCGCGGACGAAGGTCGCGCGGCTGTCACACACGACCATTTCCGAGGACGAGCTCCTCAAACTCCTGATCTCCGAGCTTGGCTTGGAGGATCACGGGGGTGGGAAGCTCGAGCGACTCGGGGGGATCCAGGAGTTTCTGGACGAATGGACCGCGGCCGGCAGGAACTCGGTGCTCGTGGTCGACGAGGCGCAGAATCTCTCCCTGCCGGTCCTGGAGGAGATAAGGCTTCTGTCGAACTTGCGGTCTCAAGGGCAGTGCAGTCTGCAGATAGTCCTTGCGGGACAGCCGGAGTTCCGGACGAAGCTCGACCAGGAGGAGCTGCGGCAGCTCAAGCAGCGGATCGGGATCAGGTACCACCTGACCCCTCTGTCGGCGGGGGAGACGGCGGAGTACGTCGCTCACCGGCTGACCGTCGCCGGGGCCAACGGGCCCGCCATCTTCGACAAGGGTGCGGTAGAGGCCATCTTCGTCTACGCGGGCGGCGTGCCGCGCATGATCAACATCGTTTGCGACCGGGCGCTCGTCGCCGGCTACGGCGCGAACCGCCGTCGTATCGGCAAGGCGCTCATTCTGGAAACGGTCGAGGACATCGAGGGCGCGGGATTTGGAGCGTCTCCGGCCGCGGTTTCCGACGACGCGGTTCCCGTGCGAGCCGTCGACAGGGCGGACGCACCGCCACCGCGGCCGGCGCCCGGATCGATGTCGGCGGTGCGCGTCGCCCCGGACTCTACGGATGCCGCTACGTCGGCGTCCGACCCCGCGCGCCCGCGCACTCGAACCTCCTCTCGCGCGTTTCCCACAAGGGCGCGCGCGGGAGTCATCCGAACATCAGTGAAGAACAGAGTGGTGCCGGCGTGGCTGTTTCCGTCGTTGCTGGTGGTCGCGGCAGTTGCGGCGATCGTCTTCTCCGCTGCCAGTACGGGGTGGTGGCGGACGCTGGTGGGTCCGCGGGACGGGGTCCTTCCGGTCGCATTGGTCGCCGACCGGAAGGAGCCCGTGGATGCCGGTGAGAGCGTCACCGGGGAGGACAGTGACGTCGGCGGGGTGGGTGTGGACATCTTCGCCCCGAGTGACATCGTCGTGACGAGTCTCGGGGAGGTCAGCGCCGGCGAAACAGGTAGTGTCACCGGGGCGAGCGACGAAGATGCGGGCGACGAGGCGGCGACCGAGCCGGGCGACCCCGGCGAGATCGGTGGGACCGCGGAGGAGGCGGCGACCCGGTACGCCGGAACGCCGGCCCCATCCGCGACCGAGCCGGATCTCGTGGACTCCGGGCAGGACCGCCCGGCCACATCCGGGCCCGGTGGTCCCTACAGGGTTATCGTCCTGTCCAGCAGGAACGAGGATCTGGCATCGGCGGAGGTACCACGCCTTGCGGAGCAGGGGTTCTCCGCCGAGGTGATCCCCGTGGACATTGGTGACGGGGGCCTATGGTACAGGGTAGCCGTCAGGGGTGGCTACCCGGCGCTCGATTCTGCGCGAGAGGTCGCCGACGAGCTCAGACCCTTCGGCTACGACAGCGCGTGGGTTCACAGGGAATAGTCTCACACGACGTGGGAACGGATGTCCCGCGATCAGGCGAGAGGGTGGTATGAGCAAGATCACGGATGCGATGGACCGGTCGAGAAGAGAGCAGGAAAGACCCGTCGTGGGCGCGGACGCCACCGTGGGTTCCGTGCCGGTCGTGCTCGGGGCGAGCCGCGTCGGCCTGCCCGCGTCGGACATCGAGGCCTACCAGGCCCTGGGCTCCGAGGTGTTCCTTGCTCTGCCCGACGCGTCATCCAGGATCGTTATGTTGGCCAGCGCCGAACCAGGCGGCGGTACCACTACGGTGGCGCGTGAGTTCGCGTCGACCCTTGCTCTGAACGGCGAGGTCAAGACGCTCCTTATCGACGCGAATCTGAGAAAGCCCGCGCTTCACGACGTTTTCGGGATCCAAAGGACGCCGGGCATATCCGACCACGTGCTGGCGGACGCCGCGCTGGCGGACTGTCTGCGAGATCCCGGCGTTCCCAACCTCACACTTCTCCCAGCCGGCCGGCCGGCCGTGGCACCGCCGCGGATACTGACCGACCCACGCATCGACGGGATGTTGAGCGAGTTCCGCGACAGGTTCGATCTCATA
>DAOWCM010000143.1 GCA_030639555.1 Candidatus Eiseniibacteriota bacterium
GTTCACTACACCGACGAGCAGATCGGCGCGCAGCTGCGCGTGGCGTTCAGGGACAAGGTATAGAAGCAGGATCCGGCGGCAGGACCGGTAGCGGGGCGCGGGACCATCGCGCTAGGACACAGACGGGACCCATCGATGAGCGACACGTATAGTCCGAAGATAATCGCCTACTGCTGCTACTGGTGAGCGTACGGCGCTGCCGACCTCGCCGGTGTGGCGAGGCTCCAGTATCCGCCGGACGTCCGAGTGGTCAGAGTGATGTGCTCCGGCCGGGTCGACCCCGTGCTCATCATGGAGTCGTTCTGCTCCGGCGCCGACGGCGTCATGGTGGGCGCGTGCCTCAAGGGCGAGTGCCACTACTCGATAGGTAATCTCCAGGCCGAGGGCAAGGTGGAAGTGACCAGGAGGGTCCTCAGTAGAATCGGGCTCAATCCCGAGCGGCTTGTCCTCAGGATGATGTCGAGCGCGCAGGGCGGCCGCTTCGTCGAGTACGTGACGAGCTTCCAGGAGACGGTGGCGGAACTCGGCCCGCTGGGCTCGAGTGAAGGTGTGACAGGCGCGGAACTCGAGCTCAGGCTGACCGCGGCTCTGAACGCCGTCAGTGATAAGAAGCTCAGGTGGGTCGAGGGGAAGTGGGTCGAGTTCCAGCAGGACGGCAACCTCTACGGTGAGGTCTTCACCCTCCACGAGCTCGGACGCATGTACGAGGAGGTCGTTCTGGACGAGTGCGCTCTTCAGGAGATCCGCCTGCGCCTCGAGGGGCGTCCGCAGACCGCCCTGGCGCTGTCGCGTGGGATGCGCATCCCCGCCTACAAGGTGCTCAGGCACCTGGCCGATCTAAGGCGCATGGGCTTCGTGGCGCTCGGAGCAACCGCGTCGGGCGAGCCGCTTTGGAGCGCGGCTGTGACACGCGAACGGCACCGCGCGTCCGGAAAAGACGTGAGACAGGCCGCAACCGGGAGTGCCCGTGGCCAGGACTGAGACAGAAAGGCGCGAGACCGCGAGCGGCGCCGGACGCGAGGGAGGACAATCCGTTCTCGTGGTCGGTGGCGACATCGCCGCGCTCGAAGCGGCGCTCGATCTCGCCGACGGAGGCGCCGAGGTTCATCTGGTCGAGAAGGCACCATTCCTGGGTGGCTCGCTCACGCAGCGCGCGACCTTCCCCGATTCCGGTGTGCCGGCATACTGCCGTGCCATCTCCATGATCAGAGCCGCGCGAAGCCACCCGCGGATCCACGTGATGACCTCGACCGGCGTATCTGGTGTCTCCAGTCTCGAGGAGGGGTTCGAGGCGACACTCAGGACGGGCCCGACGCGCGTCACCGAGGACTGCGATGACTGCGGGGCGTGTGTCCTCGTGTGCCCTATCAAGCCGTACGACCGCTTCAACGAGGGGCTGACGCTCCGGACCGCCATCGACTGGCCGAGTTCGCCGTTCCATGAGGCCAGGCCCAACATCGAGCTCGAGACACCCGCGTGTCAGGAGGCATGTCCTGTCCACATAGACATCAGGCGCTACGTCGGGCTCATCGCGGAGGGGAGCTACCAGGAGGCGCTCGCCGTCGTCCGCGAGCGCAACCCGCTCCCGGCGATTTGCGGAAGAGTGTGTAACCACCCCTGCGAGGACGCGTGCAACAGGGGGCGGCAGGACCAGCCGCTCTCGATCGACGCGCTCAAGCGGTTCGTCACCGATCACGAGGTTACGTTGCGCAGTGAGGGCAAGCTCACCTGGCCCACGCCTCCCAGGAAGACGCGGAAGGAGAAGGTGGCCGTCGTCGGGGCCGGCCCCGCCGGGCTCACGGTAGCGCACGACCTTGCCCTGGCGGGCTTCACGCCCACGGTCTTCGAGGCATCGCCCGTGCCCGGCGGGATGCTCCATCTCGGTATCCCCGAGTACAGGCTCCCGCGTGACGTCATAGAACTCGAGGTGGAGTACATTACGAACCTCGGTGTGGAGATCCTCTACGATACGCGCGTTGGCCCGGACCTGACGCTGGAGGATCTCAAGAAGAAGGGGTACAAGGCCATCTTCCTCGGCATCGGCGCCCACAAGGGCCTCAAGCTCAAGGTGCCCGGCGAGGACGAGTTCGAGGGGTTCATGGACTGCATCATCTTTCTCCGACAGGTCAATCTGGGCAACCACGAGAAGCCGGGCGACAAGGTCATTGTCATAGGCGGCGGCAACTCCGCCATCGACGCGGCGCGCACGGCGCTCCGCGTCGGGTGCGAGGAGGTTCACATCGTCTACCGGCGCTCCATCAAGGAGATGCCCGCGAACCCGTGGGAGATCGAGGCGGCTCAGGAAGAGGGCGTCAAGATCAGCTACCTCGCTGCCCCCGCCCGCATACTCGGGGAGAGCGGGAAGGTCGTCGGAATGGAGTGCGTGAAGATGCAGTTGGGCAAGCTGGACGCTAGCGGGAGACGCAGGCCCGTGCCGATCGAGGGCTCGGAGTTCGTCATCGACGCCGACGTCATCGTCCCCGCCATCAGCCAGCGTCCCGACATCTCCTTCCTGCCCGACGACACCGAGCTTGAGATCTCCAGATGGGACTCGTTCGTCATCGATGAGTCGAACGGTGCGACCAACGTCCCGGGGATCTTCTCGGGTGGCGACGCCGTCACCGGGCCCTCGACCGTGATATGGGCCATCGAGGCCGGCCACCGAGCGGCCAGAGGCATCATCGACTACCTCGCGGAGTGACATGAAGAAGCCGAAGTTCATACCCGAGTTCGACGATATACCGACGCCCCGCACGAAGATGCCGGAGCTCGCGCTCGAAGAGCGCCATCTGAGCTTCGCGGAGGTCGATCTTGGTTTCGACGAGGAACTGGCTCTCGCCGAAGCTGCCAGGTGCCTGAGCTGCAGGCGCTGCATCGGGTGTGGCCTGTGCCTGGCGGAGTGTGACCGCGACGCCATCATCTACGACCAGAAGCCGGAGGTCGCGAGGATTACGTTTGACGAGATCGTGATCGCGACGGGTTCGTCCTCCTTCGACGCGTCCAGGAAGCCCGAGCTGGGGTATGAATCCGGCATGAACATCGTCACGACGGCGGAGCTCGAGAGGCTACTGAGCCCGACCGGCCCGTACGCCGGACTGCCGCTCCGGCCCGGCGACGGCATGTTCCCCCGACGCATCGCCTTCGTGCAGTGCGTGGGCTCCCGCGAGGAAGGGATCGGCGCGGACTACTGCTCGTCTACCTGCTGTACCGACGCGCTGGAGCTGGCCTCCCGCCTCCGTGAGAAGCTGGATGACGTCGCCATCACCATCTACCACAGGGGGATGCGGCCGGTCGGACGGCGCGGGGAGGAGCTCTGCCGCGCTGCCGAGAGGGGTGAGGGCCCCGCGCTCGTCATGGCGATGGTCACGGGAGTCGCCGGAAGCGATTGCGAAGGCCCCGTGACCGTGACGTATGACACCGGCGCGGGCGACACCAGGGAGGAGTTCGACCTCGTCGTTCTGTCGGTCGGACGCGGCGCATCGGACGCCACTCGCGGCCTGACCCGGCGGTTACGTGTCGATGCGAACAAGTTCGGGTTCGTGTCCACCGATATGCTCGTGCCCGTCGCCACGAGCGCCGAGGGTGTGCTTGCCGCGGGCTCCTGCGTGCGTCCCGTGGATCACCTCGGCGCCGCGAACTCGGGGGCGGCAGCCGCGGCCGTGGCATCCAGAAGCGACGACTATGTGAAGTCGGGCGAGGTGAGAGAGGAGAAGGCTGCAGGCTTGGTCCCGGACGAGCTCAGCGGGACGCCGGCCGGCACTCCCGTACTCGTCTGTGTCTGCGAGCAGGGCCTAAGCGTCACTGATCTCGAACCGGGAGAACTCGTTCGCGAGGTCGGCAAGCTTGACGGCGTCACGCTAGCGGTCAGTCTGACATTGGCCTGCGGCCACGATTCCCTGCGCCGCCTCCGTGATCTTGCCGGAGGCCTGAGCAACGCCCGGGTTCTTGTTGTCGGATGCTACCCACGCACGCACGGCGCGCTCCTGAAGGAGCGGCTGGCCGCACGGTTTCCCTCGGCGGGTGAGGTCGGTATGGTCGGCGTCGGCTCCGGGCTGACTGCATCCGAGGTCGCCTCACGAGTCGGTGAGAGGCTCGCCGGCCGGGAGGAGCGCAGGCCCCCCGCTGCGGCGCGGCCGGAGCAGCGAGTGCTCGTCGTGGGAGGCGGACTGGCCGGCCTGACCGCGGCAGGGGAGGTGGCCGCGCACGGCGTTCCCGTCACACTGGTCGAGCCTTCGGACTCGCTGGGAGGAACGGCGCCGCTCCAGGTCGCGTCCGACCCCGATCTCTGCGCACGGTGGAGCGCCCTTGCGGAGGGCGTGTCGTCCAATCCGCTTATCGATGTGCGGCTGGACTCGACGGTCTCCGCGATTGAGCCGGCTGAAGGGGGCTTCGTCCCGACGATCGACGGTCCCGGCTCCGGTCCGAAGGTCGCACACGGTGTCCTGATCGCCTCCACCGGTGCGACCGACTACACACCGCCCGGCCGCGCCGGTTCAGGAAGCGGTTCCGTACTGACACAGGCCGAACTGGCAGCTTCACTCGGCGCTGGGGGGACCGGTCGGGGGAAGGTCGTGATGATCCAGTGCGTCGGGTCAAGGAACGACGAGCATCCGTACTGCAGCAGAACGTGCTGCGCGGACGCGCTCCGAAACGCCCTGCGACTGAAGAAAGAGGATCCCGAGTGCGAGGTAACGATCCTGCACAGGGGCATTCGAGTGTGGGGATTCGACGAGGAGCTTCTCTCGGAGGCCATCGACCAGGGCGTCGACCTCGTCGAGGTCGCGGCCCAGGTCGAGGTCGCTGAGGACGGGAAGCCCGCCGTGAGCGCCACTGACAGCGGTGGTGAGGCGGTCGCTCTCGAGCCCGACCTCGTCGTTCTCTCGACAGGAATCGAGCCGTCCGCGGCGACGGCCCAGCTGGCCGGAATCGCCGGAGTGGAGCTCGCCTCCGACGGCTTCTTCACCTGCACAGGCGCTGTCGCGAGCGCGAAGGGTGTCCTTCACATCTACGCGTGCGGCCGAGCCTGTGGTCCGACCGCCGTGCGTGAGCGTGTCCTGCAAGCCCAGGCCGCAGCGGGCAAGGCATGCCTGCTCTTGAAGAGGGGGTACGATGAAGCTTAGGGAAGTGGCCGCGATCATCGGAGCCACGTTCATCAGCGGTGAAGAGCAGGCCGAGATGGAGATAATCAGCGTGTGCGCGTCCGATCTAATGAGCGACGTGCTCGCGTTCAGTTCGCCCAGGGTTCTTCTTCTCACGGGGCTCACGAACGCACAGTCCATAATGACCGCGGACGTCGCCGACGTCGCGGCCGTCGCATACGTGCGCGGTAAGCGGCCCGAGAACGGTACGGTGGAGTTGGCGAAGCAGAAGGGCATCCCGGTTCTCGCGTGTGACCTCGCCATGTTCGAGGCCTGCGGACGGATGTTCGCGCGTGGGCTTCTTCCTGGAAGCAGCGTCGAGGAGTCGCAATGACCGGCGAGCGCGACATCGTACTGAAGGAGCAGTTCAGCGTCACCGGCCGCGACTTCGGGCGCGCGGGCACCGTGTCCACCACCATCAAGTCGAAGCTCAAGCAGATTGGTTTCTCGCCAGACGTGATCCGTCGCGTCGCCATAGCCACTTACGAAGCCGAGATAAACGTCGTGGTCTATGCCGACCGTGCGATAGTGACGTTCGAGGTGACCCCCACGGAGATAACCGTGACTCTCGAGGATCAGGGGAGAGGCATCGCTGACATCGAGCAGGCGATGCAGGAGGGCTTCTCCACCGCCACCGATGAGATCAGGGAGATGGGTTTCGGAGCGGGCATGGGTCTCCCGAACATCAAGAAGAACTCAGACGATTTCGAGGTGACATCGGAGGTCGGTGTGGGGACGACCGTGCGGATCAAGGTGCTGGCCCGTCAGTGAGGTTCTGCGATGACGA
>DAOWCM010000120.1 GCA_030639555.1 Candidatus Eiseniibacteriota bacterium
AGTGCTCGGAGCAGTACCCGCGCGCGTAGACGACGACCCTGAAGTCCCTTTCCTGGCTGCCACCGCACCCGTCGTAATAGAGATAGCCGCCCTGGATCACGGCGTAGCCGGCGGGGTTCACCGGCCATACCCCACGGTAATCCCAGCCCCCCCAGTTCCACACGTAGAGCTCGACCTCGGCCCACGGGATCGGCATCCCAGTGTAGTAGTCGCGCGCGTACACGTGCAGCGTCGCCGTACGGGGCGGCGGGGTGTTGCAGTACGGATCGTGGACGCAGACAATACATCCGGAGAGCATCATGGGTATGATCAGAAGGAGAATACCCGCGGTGAGGAATCGTTTCAGGGACGCTCTCGCAATCGGTCTCATGGTTCAGACCTCCTCTCGCCCGCTCCTCCCGACTCTCTTGAATCCCCTCGCAAAGCCGCGCGAAGGCCGTGGGACGAACGGTCACGGACTGCCGGGGTGCTCTCCTACGCGCCGAACACCCTCACGTCGAATTCGATCCACTTCATCCTGGGCACCTGCCAGTGCTTGGTCGGGGCCATGCTGTAGCCGACGACCTCCACCTCGACTCTGGTGCTTCCCCAATGCCTGACGTAGACCCTGCCTCGCTCCGGCCTCTCGCCGTGGTCTCCCTCGACATCGATGCGGAAGAGCACGTCGTCACCCCAATCGTTCTTCATCGAGAGACGCCCGACGATCTCGGTGGGATCATTCTTCGAACTCTCGGTGCAGTCGATCTCGATGACCGCGTCGATGGGTCCCATGTTGAACCCGCAGGAGTACCCGTCGGAGCAGTTCTTCATTTTGAAACGGTCGTGGAGGATCGCACGACGATCGTCGTCCCAGCGCGGGTCGCGATAACCGTTCCCGTCGCCCCAGCCACCGTTGTAGGTGTCTCCGTCGTCGTAGCGGTCACCGTCGTCGTTCCAGTATCCACCGTCGTAGTTCCGTCCGTCATCGCGCCAGTGTCCGCCATCGTACCAGCCGCCCCAGGCGACGTAGAACGATACCGAGGCACACGACCAGCGCTCCGGTTGGTCATGCCACTGGGGTGGCACGGGCCAGCGGCGCGGTCCGATGGCAACGTGGCCATACCATCCCGGCGGGGGGGATCCACCGGGACGGCCGACCACTACGCTCCCTCCGTTCGGATGGTGCCGGGGGATCCAGGCACCGCCCGGGCCGCTGGGCCAGGGGGCTTCGTGGGCGCATGCTACCAGCGTCTCAACGCCTCCCATCCCAGCGATCCTGAGGGAGTATCTCCGGCTCTCCGGAATCCTGTATGTACGTCCCGGACTCACGAAGGTAGAGCCGGACCACCTGCTCGGATATATGGTGCTCACCCGACCGTCGGGCGAGTAGTCAAGAATCGTAACGAAACACGGGCGGTCGACGCGGAAGTACACCCACAGGCGATCGCCGGGGTAGTAGGTTGACCATTCCCCGCGGTCGACCCACATGCGGACCCTCGGGGCAGAAGCGTGCTGCGACGGGTGCCAGTCGCCCCAGCCACTCCAGTGCGGCGGCTCCGGCACGACGACGACCCTTTCCTGTCTGGCGCCTTCCTCGACGGGCCTGGGCTCCTCGCCCATCGGTCTGTCTTCCTTCATCACGTCCGCGGCCGGCGCGGGCTGTGTCGTCGCAACGAGCACGAGCGCGGCTGTCAGGACAAAGAGCGCCACGAGGGCAGTTCGCCACCTGTCAATCGATATCGCACGTGTCATGACTGTCACCTCCTGTCATCTGCCGGAGTGGCATCTCGTTGGAAGCTGAACTCTCCAGGTGCACTCCGGCTACTTGTCCACGCGGTAAACTTAGACGCCGAGCCCTGTGCCCTATTCAGCAAACAGAAACGGCCGGGCATACAGGCCCGACCGGGAGGTGGCATCGTGTATTCAACTGCACTGCTTGAGACACACGCCGCTTCCAAAAAGCGACGGGAGAGGTTTCCCTACGCGCGCACCGAGAGCGCAAGAACCAGAACGCCCTCGCGTATCGGTGGTCCACCCAGGAGCACCGTCCCGCCGTTCTTCAGGCGTATCTTCGTGCGTAGGATCACCTCGCGCTCAGGGGTCCCCCGTCCCTGGTCGCCTTCTCCGCGTGGTACCTCGCGGAAGAGGGTCACCAGCATCTCTATCATGTCCGAACCGTCGCGGCCAAGCTGCTCCGGAGCGACCGCGATGGAGAAACGCTCGGGAAGCTCCAAGACGGTCGCGTCACCGAATTCGACGGTGGCGCGGTCCTTGCTGAGGAACGTGTAGCTGTCGTATGCGAAGAGCGACAGAAGATTCTTCGAGAAGGGCCCCAGCCGCGGGTCCAGCTCGACGGCCGCCTCGCCGCGTTCCGAGGCGGGGCGCTTGGCGGCGGCAATCGAGGTTACCTCCACCACTATCTCGCGAGATGATGCGGCAGACGCAGGCGCTGCGAGCATCATGAGCAGCGCTATGGAGCAGACGATAACAGTCGTCCTCATGTGCCTCCCCGAAGCCCGGCCCCGGGCCGAGCTACTTCGCCCCCGGACCCTCTCCGCGAATCCCGTCCTCGACCTCTTCTGAGAACACCCAGATCACCGTCATCTCGGGGTCCCGAGAGGAGAAAAACATCGGCGTATACCCCGCGGCGAGGCTCTCGATACTGTCGACGATGCACTCGTTGCTCGCCGCGGCCGTCCCGCCGCGCCACGGCCCAACACCGAGAGGCCCGACGGTCAGAATCACGAAGAGAACCACGACGCCCGCGGCCGCGAGGGCGTAGGCGCGCCTCCGCACCGGAGCGTGGACGGGTCTGGCCTCCCGGATATTCGCGGTACGCCGCGACTCCCGGTCGACGACATCCAGCTCGAGCTTGAGCTCGCGCCGGAACTGAGCCCACCTGTCGTTCGAGACGGCGGGCGCCCCGTGGCTCTTCAAGATTCTATCAGACGCACGAATCGAGTCAAGCTCGCTCGCGCAGGCCGCACAGCGCCCAACATGCGCTTCGACCTTGCGATTGAGCTTCTCGGGCAGTTCCCCGTCGGCGAATGCCGTCAGGTATCGTTCGAATCTACATGACCTTCTCATTATCTAGGCGTCCTCCGCCCCTCCTTCCGACACGGACCAACCACCCTTGACGTAGGGTGCGAGCATCGATCTCAGCTTCTTCCTCGCGTAGTGCAGGCGCGACATCACTGTTCCGATCGAACAGCCGACAACATCCGCGATCTCCTTGTACGAGAGTCCTTCTATCTCGTACAGGACGAACACGGACTTGTGATATTCGGGCAGGAGATCGATGGCCTTCTGGATCTGTTCTCCCAGTTCCGACGACAGAGCGTCGGCTCCGGGTTCCCGCGGCAGACTAGCCACGATCGGCTCACTGCCCGCATACTCCGCTACCTCTTCCGGAACCGCCAGTGAATCGACCGAGCGAGCTCTCTTCCTCGTGTAGTCGATGCACGTGTTCATCGTGATCCGATAGAGCCAGGTCGAGAAACTCGACTTCCCTCTGAAACTCTTGATCCCGCGATAGGCGCGAATGAACGCGTTCTGTGAGAGGTCCAGCGCGAGATCCGGATCCTTGGCGAACCTGTAGGCAACCGCGTAGACGATGTCCTTGTGGCGCTCGACGAGATAGTCGAAGGCCTCGCGATCGCCTGCCTGGGCGTCCCGCACCTTCTCGAGATCGACCTCCCTGGGGTCTCGTTGCTCCTTGGGGTCTCGCTCAGGCATCTTGCCTCGCCGGGTGGTCTGACGGATTCGGGTGCACGGTATTCACTTCAAGGGCCGGTGTCCCGCGGGATTCGGCCGTCTCGGGGGCGTTGCCCGCTCCACTCGGGGCGTTGCCCGCTCTAGATGCGAATGTCTCCGAACTCGCGGAGCTTCGAGGTCACGGTCTCCTGGATCTCAGCAAGGCGCTCCTCGGTCCGCGCCTCGAAGCGCATGACGATGACCGGTTGCGTGTTCGACGCCCTGACCAGGCCCCAGCCATCGCCGAAGAGGATTCTGACTCCGTCCACGTCGATCACGTCGTAGTTGGCCTTGAAGTATGCCACTGCCTTTCCGACCATCTTGAACTTCGTCGCGTCGTCGGATATCTCGCCGCGAATCTCCGGAGTCGAGTAGTACTTCGGGAGCGTGGCGACCATCTCGGACAGCGACTCCGTACTTCGCGACAGCATTTGCAGAATTCGGCAGGAGGCATAGACGGCGTCGTCGATGTTGTAGTAGCCCGCGGCAAGGACCATGTGGCCGCTCATCTCTCCGCCCAGCGGAGCTCCACTATCGCTCATCTTCTTCTTCAGATGAGAGTGCCCGGTCCTCCACATAACGGGTGTGCCGCCGTGGGCCTCGATGTCCTCCACCAGCGCCTGCGAGCACTTGACGTCGAAGACGATCTCGGCTGGACCCTCGGCCAGGACCTCGCGCGCGAGCAGTGCGAGCATTTTGTCGGCAAAGACCACGTCCCCGTTCTCGTCGACCACGCCGACCCTGTCGGCGTCGCCGTCGTAGCCGATGCCGATGTCGGCGCCGTGCTCCTTCACCGCGGCGATGAGATCCGCGATGTACTCCAGGACGGTCGGGTCCGGGTGGTGGTTGGGGAATGTGCCGTCCGGCTCACAGAAGAGAGGGATGACCTCACATCCCAGACTGGACAGAATGTCGACGGCCACGAGGCTTCCGCATCCGTTGCCGCAGTCGGCCACGACCCTGAGCGGCCTCTCGAGCTTGATGCGTTCGCGCACGGCGTCCTTGTACTGCTCGATGATGTCGGCGGACGAGCAAGTCCCCTCCCCCGTGTCGAAGTCGCCGCTCTCGATGATCTTGCGGATCTTCTGGATCTCTTCCCCGTAGACCGAGTCCTTCCCTAAGTTGAGCTTGAAGCCATTCATGTCCGGCGGATTGTGGCTGCCGGTTATCATTATGGAACCGTCCACCGGGAGGACGTAGAGGCTGTAGTAGAGCACGGGTGTCGGCACGGTCCCGACATCGACGACGTCGAGGCCGACAGAGAGCGCTCCCTCTGTGATGAGGGCGCGGAACCTCTCGGTGGAGAGGCGTACGTCCCCGCCGAGCGAGATACTCGTGCCCCCGTGGCGCAGAACGTATGTCCCGAATCCCCTGCCTATGTCCTTCACGACGTCGTCGGTGAGGTCTTTGTCCACGACACCTCTGATGTCGTACTCCCGGAAGATGTAACTCTGCATCGCTCCCCCTTCGGATCACTGATGTAGCTCTAAGGACCGGCCGTCGGGTCCGACGCCGGGTCGCTAGGCCCGCTCAGGCTCGCGTGGCGGCTCCGGGGACGACTCCCTGTCGGTTGATTTCCCGAGCGCGTGCCGCAGGCTCGACCACCAGGCTTCGCCCTCGCGGCTCTCGAACTCGAGCACGAACCGGGCAGCACCCCCCATGCGAACGCGCACCCGTCTGAGTGCGGGCGTCGATCCCCCGAGAAGGGACACGTCGAGGACCGCGACGTCAGAGTCGGCCGATCGCAGAAACACGAATCTCATCGGGTCGCGGCGGCCGCCCCTGTCGATGACGTAGAGAGCGGCACGCGTAAGACGCACGTCCGCCTGGACCGAGCCGCGCGCGCCGTCCGTGAGCTTCACCTTGAGGTTCTCTTCCTTTCGAAGGACCCCCTCGGTCCGCGCGCGGCGCTCCCACTCTTCACGGATGGTCCTTGCCTTCTTCCTCCGTATCAGCTCCGACACCACGGCGAAGAGCGGCGCGAAGAGATACGGCAGGCCCTTGCCGAACCTGCCGAGATTCACTTCGGGGAGGTGGATGGACAGCCCGCGGATGGACAACCCTGTGAAGTCGGAACCGACCGTAATCCTATAGACGATGTAGGCAACCACAAGCGCGGCCAGCGCCACGTACGCCCAGCGTTCATCTCTCTCGTGATTCAAGCTCCGCTCCTCACAGGAACCGTGCCGAGCGCCCGGTGCGGCGTCAGTCCAGCGTCGTCCCGATCTTGTCCCTGACTTCCCGCATGGTCTCCTGTGCGATCGGCCTCGCGCGGTCCGCACCGGCCCTCAGGATGTCGCGCACATCAGAAGGCCTCGTAAGGAGCTCCTTGCGTCTCTCGCGCACGGGAGCGACCGTCTCCTGGATGTGCGCTGCGACGATTTTCTTGCAATCGACACAACCGATACCGGCGGAGCGGCAGCCTTCCGCGCAGTGAGCGATCTCCTCAGGCGTCGAGAAGATCTTGTGATACGCGTAGATGTTGCAGACCTCGGGGTCGCCGGGGTCGGTTCGTCGCTTCCTCGCCGGATCGGTGACGGCGGTGGCGAGCTTCTTCGATATCTCCTCGTCCGTGTCGTCGAGATAGATGCAGTTGTCCAGGCTCTTGCTCATCTTGTTGACGCCGTCGGTACCCACGATCTTGGCGCCCTTCGACAGAACCTCGGCCGGCTCCGGGAACGTCTCGCCGAATACCGAGTTGAAACGCCGCGCCATCTCGCGGGTAAACTCGAGGTGCGGCACCTGGTCCTCTCCCACGGGGACGATCTCGGACTTGTACAGCAGTATGTCAGCGGCCATGAGAACAGGGTAACCGAAGAGCCCCATGTTGACGTTGTCCGGATTCTGCCCGACCTTGTCCTTGAAGGTCGGGATCCGGGACAGCCGCCCCATGGGCGTGATGCAGTTCAATATCCATGCGAGCTCGAGGTGCTCCAGAACCAGCGACTGAAGCATAATGATCGA
>DAOWCM010000286.1 GCA_030639555.1 Candidatus Eiseniibacteriota bacterium
TCCTGCCAGTAGAACTCGGCGTCGTCCAGCCTCGACTCGAGCACACGCTCGTTGCCGTCACGGATGATGTCGTGGTGGTCCTGGGGAGCGTTGACCACGCACAGGAAGTAGGGCAGGAGCGTCCCACTCACTGACTCAACTGCGAAGTACCTCTGATGACCCTTCATCGCCGCGACGACCACGTCTCTCGGGAGCTTCAGGAAGCGCTTGTCGAAGCTGCCGGCACAGATGGTCGGGTACTCGGTGAGGAACGTCACCTCATCCAGTAGATCGGGGTCCTCCACGAGTCTGCCACCACACTCTCCGGCGACACGCAGAGCTTCGTTCGCGATCATGTCCCTTCTCTTCTCGTGGTCGGCAATGACGTAGTTGCCCCGCAGAAGCTCCTCGTACGCGTCCGCGCCCTCGACCTCGCGCGGGCCCGGCGACCAGACGCGCAGCCCCCGCGTGAGATCACCCGCCTGGACGCCGGCGTAGGTGAGATCGAGAACCTCGCTGCCGAGCATCGCCACCAGCCACCTGATCGGTCGCGCGAAGCGTCGGTCCGGACCCCACTTCATCGTCTTCGGGAAGGTCAGTGTGTCCGCTGCCGCGGCCAGAAGCCGGGGCAGCACGTCCGCCGCGGGTCCTCCCCCGTCGGTGACCTCAACCTGGACGTAGTCGTCTACAACAGTGATAGCGGTGACGTCAACGCCCTGGGATCTCGCGAACCCTGTCGCAGCCTTCGTGGGAGCCCCGTCATCTCCGAAGGCGATGCGAGCGGGCGGACCGGTGATGGTCTTAGTCTCGCTCGTCTGGGCGTCCGCGACGCCCTTGACGATCACGGTCATCCGGCGCGGGGTAGCGAACGTGCGCGTAGACTCGAACGAGAGCCGCGCAGACGTGAGTTCGCGCCCCAGCGACTCGGCGAGCTGCGCGAGCGCCGGGAGTATGTAGGAAGCGGGAATCTCCTCCACGCCGATCTCGAAGAGAAGGTCGCGTGCCATCAGCTCTGCCCTCCGTTCGAAGTATCGGGAGCGCCGGGCTCACTGGAAGAGTCCCCGCTCTCGGGGCGCTCGCCTCCGTGGAGAAGGGGGTGTCCTAGCTCTTCGCGCTGGGCCGTGTAGAGGAGCGCGGTCTTCCTCGCGAGCTTCCTGACGCGCGTTATGTACCCGGTGCGCTCCGTGACGCTGATGGCGCCGCGTGCGTCCAGCACGTTGAACGCGTGTGAGCACTTGAGCACGTAATCGTACCCCGGCGCAAGGAGGCCGAGGGCGAGCAGGCGCACTGCCTCGGACTCGTACTTGTCGAAGAGCTCTCTGTGCAGTGGGATGTCGGCCTCGTCGAAGTTGAACCTGGAGAACTCGACCTCGAATCCCTTCTGCAGCTCGCCGAAACTCAGCCCGGGCGCCCACTCAAGTTCGAAGAAGCTGTCGACACCCTGCAGGAATGTCGCGAGCCTGCCCAGCCCGTAGGTGATCTCGGCCGAGGTTACCGGAAGCTCCATACCCCCCGCCTGCTGGAAGTAGGTGAACTGTGTTATCTCCATCCCGTCGATCCAGACTTCCCACCCCAGCCCCGCCGCCCCGAGCGTCGGGGACTCCCAATCGTCTTCCACGAGACGGACATCGTGCTTCTTGAGGTCAATGCCGAGCGCGTCGAGACTTCCGAAGTAGATGTCGAGGACGTCGGATGGCGCCGGCTTCAGCAGAACCTGATACTGCAGGAACTGCTGCATGCGTATCGGGTTCTCGCCGTAGCGCCCATCCTTCGGCCGCCGCGAGGGCTCGACGTAGGCGGCCTTCCACGGCTCCGGCCCCAGGCATCTCAGGAACGTGGCCGGATTGAACGTGCCGGCCCCGACCTCGGAGTTGTACGGCTGCAGTATCACGCATCCGTACTCGGCCCAGAAATCCTGAAGCCCAAGGATGATGTCCTGAAAGAGATGTCGCTTACCGTTATCCTTCATGTCGCTGCTCCGATTGGGCGGAAGGTTGTCCTGTCCTTCTTATCTGAGCGAGGAACTCGAGCGACTTGAGCCTGAGTTCTCGCCCCGCGTGTTCTTCCAGAAAGCCCATCAGTGTCTCGCTTATCTCGTCGCGAACGGCCGTGGGGATATCCACTGTCTGTGGCGCCGGTATCACGGTCGAGGGCGCCGCCGGCGTCCCGCTTCCGGGTTCGGGCGGAGTCTCACCGCCCGACGGGGACATGGAGGCCAGGAGCTTCGCGGCGGAGTCGGAGAGTGGCCGCGCCCCGGGCTCCTCTCCCAGACAGTCGCCGCAGACGATGCCACCCCGCCTGGCCGCGAAGGACACTCGTCCGTCCGCCGGACCTCCGCAGACGACGCAGCGCGCAAGCTCCGGCGCGTAACCGAGCGCGGACGCAAGTGACAGCTCAAAGCTCCAGAGCACCACGTCAAGCGAAGACGGGGGCGCTGCAGCGGCCCTGTCGAGCGAGTTCTCAAGGAGGTCGAAGAGCCCGGGATCAGGTTCCCGCTCTGAGACCAGGGCATCCGTAAGTTCGAGCGCGGCTCCCGCGTAGGCCATGCGGACCACGTCCCGCCGCAGCTCGGGCCACTGACGCTCGACCTCGGCCTGCGACACGAACAGCAGGTCCCGCCCCTCCCGCAGGTAGAAAACCACCCCGGAGACCAACATCGGTTCCAGGGCAGCCCCAAGTCGTCCGCCTCCCTTGCGCGCACCCTTCGCGACAAGTCTCACCTTGCCGTAGTTGCGAGTATAGCACACGACGACCTTGCTCGTCTCACCCAGCCGGTAGCTCTTGAGCGAGATCGCTCTCGACTTGACGAGCGCCATCGCTCGTCCCTCCTATCTCAAGGAGCGAATCGGGTGCCCGGGCGGGAGAGGGTGGCCCCTCTGCCCGGGCGGGACAGGGCGGTCCCTGCCGGGCTCAGACACGCGGCGCGGCGTGCCGCGCCTGAACTCGCCGGACAGGGACCGCCCTCCCCCGCTCTGGCTCTGGCCCACGCATCCTAGCTCAGCATATCGAGGAACAGCGTCGCCAGTCCGAGGTAGATGAGGATACCGATGACATCGTTCAGCGTCGTGACGAACGGGCCCTGCGCCACTGCCGGATCGATCCCCAACCGCCGCAGGGTGAACGGCATGATCGTCCCGAGGCTCGCGGCGACGAGTATCACCGTGCCCAGCGCGCCGCCGACGATGGTGGCCAGCACCCAGTCCTTGAGCCACAGGCCGACGATCAGGAAGACCGCGATACCCAGCAAGACGGCATTCGTGATGGCGATCCTCCACTCGCGCAGCAGCCGCGACCTGACGTCGCTCTCGAACCACCCATCAGCGTTCATTCCACGCACGATGATGGTCGAGGTCTGAAGCCCGACGTTGCCGCCCATCGCGGTGATGACGGGAATAAAGAACGCCAGCGCGAGGACCTTTTCAAGCGAGAAGCTGTAGAGGCTCATGACCGAGGCCGAGGCCAGTCCTCCGAGCGCGCCGATCACGA
>DAOWCM010000199.1 GCA_030639555.1 Candidatus Eiseniibacteriota bacterium
ACAAGCGGCTGATCGACATTACGAACTCGACTCAGAAGACACTCGATGCGCTCATGGACCTCGACCTCCCTGGGGGCGTAGACATCTCGATCAAGGTGGAGTAGACCGTTCCGGCGGCGTGCCGGCAACCGGTTTGGAGAGTTCGCTCTGGGAGCGGCAGCCGGGTCGGAGAAGTTCAAGGGGAATGATGATGGCGGCAATAATCGGAAGAAAGCTGGGAATGACGCGGGTCTTCAAGGAGGACGGCACTGCGGTGCCTGTCACCGTTATCGAAGCGGGGCCCTGTGTTATCACCCGGGTAAGGACCAGCGAGACCGACGGCTACGAGGCGGTCCAGATGGGGTACGGCGCCACGCGCAAGAAGGCGCTCACGAAGCCCGTTCTGGGGCAGTTCGAGAAGGTCGGGGTCACCCCGAGGCGGAGGCTAACGGAGTTCCGTGTCGACAACCCGGGTGAGTACGACGTCGGGCAGGAGATCAAGGTGGACGTCTTCGAGGCGGGCCAGCTCATTGACGTGACCGGCTGGTCGAGGGGCCGGGGGTTCCAGGGAGTCACGAAGAGGCACGGGATGAGCACGGGTCGTCAGACGCATGGCAACCGGAACCACAGGAAGCCGGGTTCGATCGGCCAGAGCGCGACGCCTGCGAGAGTGTGGAAGGGCAAGAAGCTGCCCGGGCGGATGGGCGGGGGGCGCGTGACGATCAAGGACCTTTCAGTAGTAGATGTAGACAGCAAGACGAATACCCTCCTCGTCAGAGGAGCCGTCCCGGGCGCGAGCAACGGTTATCTGCTGATAACCGACGCGGTAAGGGGCGAGAAGAAGTAGGCATGCTCAGGAACGTGGATTCATCCAAGTGAGGCAGGTTCTAGATGGCAAACACATTACCGATACTGACAAAGGGCGGCCAGAAGAGCGGCGAGGTCAGTCTGCCCGACGGCCTCTTTGGCATCACGCCGAACGAACACGTGATGCACGAGGCCGTGCGAACGTACCTGGCCAACCAGAGGTCCGGCACGGCCGCGACCAAGGGCAGAAGCGACGTGCGCGGTGGCGGGAGGAAGCCATGGCGGCAGAAGGGCACGGGACGCGCGCGAATCGGCTCGACCAGGGTGTCTCACTGGGTCGGCGGCGGACTGGCTTTCGGGCCGCAGCCCCGCGACTTCAGCATGAAACTCCCGAAGAAGATACGCCGTCTGGCCCTGACGTCCGCGCTATCCGCGAAGGCAGCGGCCGCCGAGATCAAGATCCTCGAGAACTTCGAGCTCGCTGGTGTGAGTACGAAGGAGATGGCGTCCCTTCTCAGTGCGATAGGGGCCGGCGAGGGGAAGGTGCTTCTGGTGATCCGCGAAGGCAACAAGGAACTCTTCCTCTCCGCGAGGAACATCCCTCATCTCCGGGTGACGCTGGCGCGTGAGCTCACCACATATCACCTGCTGTGGGCCGGGACCGTCGTGATGACGCAGAACGCCCTCGAGACGGTGGAGGAGGTCTTCGGAGCATGAAGCGCGATCCCAGAACGATCATCCTCGCACCCGTCACCACGGAGAAGACGGCGCGGCACCGCGAGGTGAAGAACGAGGTGGCGTTCAAGGTTGCCAGGAACGCCAACAAGATCGAGATACGAAGGGCCGTCGAGGAGCTCTTCAACGTGTCGGTTCGGACGGTCCGCACGATCTCCGTGACGGGGAAGGTGAAGAGGTTGGGGCGGTTTGAGGGGAAGCGGGCCTCGTGGAAGAAGGCGATCGTCACTCTGAGAGAGGGCGATACCATCGAGTTCTTTGAGCACGCGTAGAGCGGTCGCTGGGTAGAGCGGCGCCTGGCACGCGCAAACTGGAAGCCAAGTCGGGAGTTCTACAAATGGCAGTCAAGAGGTTCAGGCCGACGACCCCAACGCTCCGGTTCAAGACGGTCGCTTCGTTTGAGGAGATAACGAAGACAACGCCTGAGAAGTCTCTGCTGACCCCGATCAAGAGGAAGGGCGGCAGGAACAATCAGGGCCGTATGACCATGAGGCACAGGGGTGGGGGGCACAAGCGGATGTATCGGATCATAGACTTCCGCCGCGACAAGCGCGGGATTCCCGCCAGGGTTGCGGCGATCGAGTACGATCCGAATCGGTCCGCGAGGATCGCGCTTCTGTTCTACGCCGACGGCGAGAAGCGCTACATCCTTGCTCCGGAAAAGCTGAATGTGAACGACACCGTGCTGGCAGGCGACACGGCGGAGATCAAACCTGGGAACTCTCTTCCTCTGAAGAAGATCCCGCTCGGCACGACGATTCACAACGTCGAGCTCAGGCGCGGCGCCGGCGGCAAGCTGGTGCGGAGTGCCGGCAACGGCGCGCAGCTCATGGCGCGCGAGGGCAAGTACGCGCACGTGAGGCTCCCGTCCGGTGAGGTGAGACTGATCGATGCCGAGTGCTACGCGACGCTGGGGCAGGTCGGGAACATCGAGCACGAGGGCATCAAGCTCGGCAAGGCCGGCCGGAAGAGGTGGCTCGGCAAGCGGCCGAAGGTCCGCGGCGTGGCGATGAACCCGGTGGACCATCCGATGGGTGGTGGCGAGTCGAAGTCCTCGGGCGGACGTCATCCATGCTCGCCGTGGGGCAAGCCGGCCAAGGGCGGCAATACCAGGAGGAAGAAGGCGTCGGACAGAATGATAGTGACAAGCAGGAAGAAGAAGAAGAGGTAGACGTCGCGGGACGAAGACGTTCCGCTGGGTGATGCAGGCAGCGAAGGAGTGGGCTAAACCCTATGGGTCGTTCTACTAAAAAGGGACCGTACATCGACGAGAAGCTTCTCAAGAAGGTCCGCGCGCTGGACCGGACAGGTGAGAAGCGCGTGATCCAGACGTGGGCCAGAGGCTCCGTGATCCCGCCCGATTTCGTGGGTCACACGCTGGCAGTCCACAACGGTCACAAGTTCATCCCCGTGTATATCACGGAGAACATGGTCGGGCACAAGCTGGGTGAGTTCGCTTTCACCAGGACGTTCCGTTCTCACCGCAGCAGAGAGTCTACGACGGGCAAGAAGCGCTAGAGACACGCGCTTTCGGTAGAGGCCCAGTGAACGTGTACCGTGGTCGAACGGTGCAAATCTGGAGAGTCGTGATATGGAAGCACGAGCTAGATCGAGATTCATACGCATGTCTCCGCGGAAGGTGCGACAGGTCGTCGACATGATCCGCGGACGGGGCGTCGACGAGTCGATGCGCACGCTCCAGTTCGTCGTGCGAGCGGCCAAGGAGCCGGTAGAGAAGACGTTGCGCTCGGCCGTGGCGAACATGTTCAGCAACACGAAGGAAGGCGCCCAGCTGGAGACGTCCGACCTCTACGTGAAGGAAGCGTTCGTAGATGAGGGACCGACGATGAAGAGGTTCCGGGCGCGGGCGATGGGCAGGGCGACGACAGTGCGGAAGAGAACGAGCCACATCACGATCGTGGTGGGCGAACGAACCGGGAAGCAGGCGTAGAGTCGGAGGATCGTTTTGGGCCAGAAGGTACATCCAGTCGGCATGAGGCTCGGCATCAACAGGACCTGGAAGTCCAGGTGGTTCGCGAAGAAGAACTACGCCGAGCTTCTGAAAGAGGACCTGACAATACGAAAGTACGTGACCACGAAGCTCGCGCGGGCCGGAATCTCGGAGGTGATCATCGAGAGGAAGGCCGACAAGGTCGTCGTCAACGTCAGGACGGCGAGACCGGGTATCGTGATTGGGCGGAAGGGGATCGAGGTCGAGCGCCTGAACAAGGAGCTCGAGCATCTGACGAGCAGGGACATCAGGATCAACATCCTGGAGGTCAAGAAGGTTGAGCTGGACGCGCAGCTCGTCGCGGAGCACATCGCAAAGCAGCTCGAGTCGCGCATGGGCTTCCGCCGCGCGGTCCGCAAGGCCGTCGAATCGACCATGAGGATGGGAGCCAAGGGCATCAAGATCCGCTGCGCGGGTCGGCTCGGAGGTTCCGAGATGTCCAGAGTGCAGGAGCATCACGAGGGTCGTGTCCCGCTCCACACGCTCCGCGCCGACATCGACTTCGCCAAGGCGACGGCGAGGACGACGCACGGTGCCGTGGGTGTGAAGGTCTGGATCTTCAAGGGCGAGAAGCTCGACGGCATGGTCGACGACCTTGAGGAGGAGAAGCGCTCCCAGAAGTCCCAGCGTGATTCGTACAGGGGACGCCGCGACGACAGGCCTGACCGAGGCAGAGGAGACCGTCCGCCGCGCAGGGGTGCTCGAAGCGGAGGCAGAGGCGCACCGGGCGGCAGGAGCGGCGGGAGAAGCTCCGGTGGCCGCGGTGGCAGCTCCGCCGGACGCTCCAGTTCCGGCAGACCGACGGGTGGCGCGAGGCCGGCGAGTGGCGGAAGGCCGCCGCGCCGGACGGATTCAGGCAAGCCCGCGTCTTCAGCGGGCGCGCGGCAGGGCGGCGAGAGCAAGCCGGCCGTCAAGAAGAGCGGCGCGAGCAAGCCTGCCGTCAAGAAGAGCGGCGCGAGCAAGCCTGCCGTCAAGAAGAGCGGCGAGA
>DAOWCM010000128.1 GCA_030639555.1 Candidatus Eiseniibacteriota bacterium
CCAGTCAGGCAGTAGCTCCGTAGGGATTCTGTGACACGAGAGTTGGAGGCGCCGGGGCCTCGTCCCGTCTGGCGCGGTCGGGGGTGACATGACTGAGCAGGTACCGAAGCAAGTGGACCTGAGGGCTTACCTGAAGGCGGTGTGGCGGCGGAAGTGGTTCCTTATCATTCCCGTCGTCGTTGCCGGGGTGGTCGGGGCCGTGACGGCTCAGATGCTGCCTCCGATATACGAGGCCAAGAGCACGGTCGTTGTGAGGGTCTCCGACAGGCTGTCCGAGCCCCTGGCGCGGCTCGTCGGCAGATCCCCGATGGAGGGACGTCTGACGCGTCTGCAGGAGAAGGTGAAGAGCACTTCCTTCCTCGTTGAGTTGGTGAGAACGCTCGATATCGCGGACGATGACGCTATCCAGCGCTGGGCGCGGGATCAGAATCGAAAGGACCCGTCCGTTTCCGTGGAGGAGCTGGCCGAGTCCAGAGCGGTCTCGTACCTCAAGCCTCGCATCGCCGTCGTCAGGACATCCTCGACCGGATTCCAGATCGTCGCGCGCGACTACGAACCCGAACGGGCCACGCTGCTCGCCCAGCACATCACCAACGCGTTTGTCAGCGCGTCGAACCGCGAACAGCTGGAGGAGATCCGTTCCATCCACGACTTCAGCGTCGAACAGCTCGTCATCTACAAGCAGAAGCTCGACGACGCGGAGAGACAGATGCAGCGGTTCCAGGAGAACAGGATCGCGAGCAGTCCGGTCGCAAACCCGGTCACGGCACAGAACGTCAATCGCGTCGACGTGCTCATGAGCCAGGCGCAGGTGGAAGGTGACGACGCCGCGGAGGCTCTCGCGGACAGGAGGACAACGCTGCGCTCCCTCGCTCCGGCCGAGTACGACATCCTGGCCGGCCTGACCTCGACGACGCTCCAGTCGGAGTCTAACCAGCTGATCTCGCTCGAGCGCGAGGTCGCGTCCGTGCTCGTCCGGTCGTCCTCGGACGGACCGGAGATAAGCTCGCTCTACGTCAGCATCGCCGAGAACAAGTCCCAGCTTCGCTCCGAAGCGAGAGAACTAGCCCGCAACAGCTTCCCGGGGCTCTCCATGGGCATCGTCAACGCCTACGCCGAGCTCAAGATAGCGGAGATCGAGGGGAGCATGATCTCTGAGCGCCTGAGCATTCTCCAGCGCTTCATGTGGGACTATACGCAGGGCAGGGTGAGCGCGCCGGAAGAGGAGATGGAACTCACACGGCTCAGGCAGGAAGTGGAGAGCAACAGGGCGCTCTACGAGGCGTTCCTCGAGCAGTCGGCCGCGGGTCAGATCACCGAGGCGCTCGAGGCCGCGCGCGCCGGAGGGCGCTTCGAGGTCATCGAGCCGCCCGTGCGGCCAACGAGTCCCGTCGCGCCGGACAGGCCGATGATCATCATGCTCTCTCTCTTCGGCGGCCTGGTCATCGGTCTGGGCATTGTGCTGGCGACGGAACAGAGCGACACATCGTTCAAGGACGTCGCCGATATAGAGGCCGTTCTCGGGCTGCCGGTCATGGCGACCGTTCCCGAGGCCGAGATACTCCACTCGATCGGTTCCAGGGAGAAACAGCTGCGCCGCGGCGGCACGAAGGCCACCAGCGGCGATTCGATGCTCCTTCGCTACATGGTGCGCGAGACGCCCATGTCGTTCGAGTTCAGGCGACTGGCCAGGAAGCTAGCGAAGAAGAACGGCGGGGACATCCCGAAATCGATCCTCGTTACGAGTTCGAACAGGGGGGAAGGCAAGACCACCGCCGCGGCCTGTCTGGCCATCACGCTTGCCAAGCACTACGGGCGCCGAGTCGCGCTGGTCGACTGCGACCTCAGGAAGCCGCGCTTGCACATGCTGATGGAGGTCGCGCAGCGTCCCGGCCTCACCGACGCGATGGAGCGGGGCAACCTGCTGGGAAGCGACATGCGGGCCACCGCGCTCGACAACCTCTTCGTCGTGCCGAGCGGAACGAGACAGAGCGAGCCGACCTGGCTCCTCGAGTCGCTTCCCGGCTCCAGGGTCATGTCGGAGCTTCTGGGCAGCTTCGACCACGTGATCCTCGACACCGCGCCCAACGTCGCCGTGCCCGACGCGCTGCTTCTCTCGTGCGAGGTCGACGGGGTCATCATAGTTCTGAGAGCGGGAGCCACGCCCCGCGAGGTCGTCATGCGTGGGGTTCAGCTGCAGCTGGAGGAGAAGGAGAACGTGCTGGGGCTCATCGTCAACAACCTCGAGCGCGTGCTGCCCTACTACTACGATTACAGGTACTACGGCTACGGTGCTTCGGAGACCGAGTTGAAGGACGAATCGGAAGAGTGATGACGGCATGATTGAGATTCTCTCGGTGTTCGGGACACGTCCCGAAGCGATCAAGATGGCGCCGCTCCTGGCCGAACTCGGCCGGCGGAGCGATGTCATGTCGTCGCGCGTGTGCGTAACGGCGCAGCACCGAGAGATGCTGGACCAGGTGCTTGAGGTGTTCGGGATCACTCCCGAGATCGACCTGGACGTCATGACGGAGAACCAGTCGCCGAGCCGGGTGACCGGAGCGGTCCTCGAGAGCCTCGAGGGCATTCTCGCGGAACGCCCTCCAGATCTTGTGCTCGTCCACGGCGATACCACCACGACGATGGCCGCCTCGCTGGCGGCCTTCTATCACCAGATACCGGTCGGTCACGTCGAGGCGGGCCTTCGAACCGGCTGTCGCTACTGCCCCTTCCCGGAGGAGATGAACCGGGTGGTGACCGACTCGGTGGCGACGTTTCACTTCGCGCCCACGCGGGCCGCCGCCGTCAATCTACTGAAGTCCGGAGTGTCGAAGGACTCCATCACGGTCACCGGCAACACAGTAATAGACGCGCTCCTGGACGTTGCGGGGCGCCCCCACCATGAGGAGCTCGGGGTACCGACCGACGGCCGGGTCATTCTGGTAACGGCGCACCGCCGCGAGAATCACGGCGAGCCGCTCGAGAACATATGTCACGCGCTTCGGGACGTCGCCGACGCGTTCCCCGACGTGCGCGTGGTCTACCCCGTTCACCTGAATCCGAACGTCCAGCGCGTCGCGCACCATGTCCTCGGCGACCATGAGCGGATCCTCCTTCTGGAGCCTCTGTCCTACGTGCCGTTCGTCCGGATCATGAAGGAGTCGTTCTTCGTGGTTACCGATTCCGGGGGGCTACAAGAGGAGGCGCCGTCGCTCGGGAAGCCCGTGCTCGTGCTGCGCAATGAGACGGAACGTCCGGAGGCGGTCGAGGCCGGGACGGTCAAGCTTGTCGGCACCGACCGTGACGCGATCGTTGAGGAGATGACGAGGCTCCTCACTGACGACGCGGCCTACATTGCGATGGCCGAGGCGGTCAACCCGTACGGCGACGGCCGGGCCAGCGTGAGGATCGCCGATGCGATCGCGTGCGAGTTCGAGCTGCCGGGCGCGCGCCGCCCCGCCGAGTTCGAGCCCGAGGCGCCCGGGCGCCGGGACGAGCTCACGCGGCAAGAGACCGGAGGATAGGGAATGCTGCTTGTGATGCTGCCCGCATACAACGAGGTGGATTCGATCGCGCCGCTCCTGACGCGCATCGCCCGCACGTTCGAGGAACTCGATGGAGACGCGGGCGTTCTCCTGGTCGACGACGGGAGTACGGACGGGACCGTCGAGCGCGCCGAGGAGACCGCGAGGTCAGTAGGGCTTCTGCTGACGGTCGCCGCCCACGAGACCAACCAGGGGCTGGGCGCCGCGCTCAAGACCGGGTTCACGCGCGGCAGCGAGCTGGTCGGCCGGGACGGCGTGCTGGTCGGGATGGACGCGGACAACACGCACGACCCGGCGGTCATACCTTCTATGCTCAAGAGGCTCGACGAGGGCTACGACGTGGTCATCGCGTCCCGCTATGCGCCCGGTGGGGAGGAGGTGGGGCTGTCGCTCCTCCGCAGCATTCTGAGCAGGGGGGCGAGCACGACCCTGAGGCTCTTTCTTCCCGTCGAGGGAGCGCGCGACTACTCGTGCGGATACAGGGCCTACAGGGGGTCCGCGCTCGCCCGGGCACTTGAGGTGCACGGAGACAATCTCATTACCGAGACGGGGTTCGTTTCCTCGGCCGAGGTCCTCCTCAAGCTCGCTTACCTTCCGTCTCGCGTGACCGAGGTGCCGCTCGTTCTCAGGTACGACCTCAAGGGCGGCGCGAGCAAGATGAACATAGCGGACACCATCAAGCGCTACCTGCGGATGATAACAGTCGGCCGAAAGGCCATAAGGCACCGGGGCGACTCAACGGCACACTGAGCATCGGACCGGCCCGACGAGAACACCGGAAGGGGTCTACATGAAGGGAATCCCACTGATCCTCCTGGCGGTCATGCTCGGCGCAACGGGGCAGATCGTCATGAAGAAGGGGATGCAGATCTACGGGGAGGTGAGCGCGGCGAGCGTGTGGGGACAGCTGCTCCCGATCCTCAAGACGCCGCAGGTGTTGATCGGTTTCATCTGCTACGGCGTGAGCGCCATCCTCTGGATCGCGGTCGTGTCCAACGTCGACCTGAGCCTGGCCTACCCGATGGTCAGCCTCGCGTACGTCATTGTGTTCGTGGCCTCGTGGCTGCTCCTGGGGGAGCAGATATCCGCGCTCAGGGTGGTGGGGCTTCTCATCATCGTTGCCGGTGTGGTCGTGATCTCGAGGAGCTGACGTCCCTGGTTCCGGGAGGTGGCGGTGCCCCCCCGTTCCGGAACTCTGAGAGAAGTGGTTTCGTCTCGGTCCCGGGGTCCCGGAGAGAAGGCGTCGCTTCGGTCCCGGTGGAGGAACTCGATGAGTCGGCGTGCGGAGATACTGATTCTGCTGGCGATCCTCGCGGTGGCGACTTGCGTCCGCCTCTGGGGGATCGACTGGGGACTGCCGCACCCGTACCACCCCGACGAGGGTTCGGTTCTTTTCCACTCGCTCGGGTTCGGCACCGGTGACCTCAATCCGCACTGGTTCCGCTGGCCGTCGCTCTCCATGTACGAGATGTTCGGGGTCTACGGCGTCTACTTCGTCATCGGAAAGCTCTCAGGTCTCTTCGCTGCTCCGGCGGATCTTGTCAGACAGTACCTGACCGACCTGACGCCGTTCTGGCTGCTTGGCAGACTGGCGTCCGCCGCGGCCGGCGTGGCCACCGTCTGGGTCTCGTTCCTCATCGGACGGCGCGCATACGGCCGCTTCGCGGGGCTCGTGTCCGCGGCCGTCATGGCGGTCGTGTACCTGCACGTGAGAGACTCCCACTACGCGACGCCGGATGTGCTCACGACCTTCCTCGCGTCGGTGTCGCTCCTTCTGTCTGTCTCTGCCTGCCGCTCGGGTCGCGCCCGAACGCTCATTCTCTCGGGGCTTTTCGCCGGGCTCGCGGCCTCGGCGAAGTACCCCGGCGCGCTGGCGGGCGTGGGGACCGCGGCGGCGTTCTTCTTCCTCCTGTCCAAACGGAGGGTCGCACCTGCGTTACTGGTCGGCGTGCTGTTCGCGGGCGTGGTCGGCTTCGTCGTGGGCACGCCGTTCAGCGTCCTCAGCTTCCCGGAGTTCAAGCGTGACATAGTCATGCAGTTCACGATGGTCTCGACCTCGGACGCGCCCGTGTTCGCGCAGTCGTTCGGACAGGGCGTCACTGAGATCTTTTCGGGAACGCTTGCACGGGGCATCGGCTACCCGGTGCTGGCGCTGGCGCTGGTCGGTTGTCTCGCGCCGTCACGGTTGTGGGGAGGTCTCGGAACCGAAGTGCGGGGACCCGTCGGTCCCACGGCAGCCGGCGGGAAAGCGGTGCTGATCAGCTACGTGGCCGCGGTCCTCGTGGTGATGAGTCTGCTCACCATCAAGCGCTCGACCTACCTGACGCCGGCCCTTCCCGCGATCGCCGTGCTGGCCGCGGCCGGGCTGGAGACGGTCTTCGTCTCGTGGAAGAAACCCGGCAGGCTCGCGGCGGCGTCGCTCGCGGCGCTTGTCGTCGTCCTCCTGACGGCCATGCCGTCACTGGAGTTCAACCGCGCTCTCGGGACCCAGGACACGCGCACCAGGGCGAAGCTCTGGGTTGAGGGCACCATCTCGCCGGGGGCGAAGATAGCCATCGAGACGTACGGTCCGGTGCTCAATCCAACGATCGAACAGCTCGGCGCATCAGCTGAGAGAAGCACGACGGCCGTCGAGTCCTGGGAAGGCCCCAAGCGGCGTCTCGCGGAGCTCAAGCTCGAAGTGGGCCGGGAGAAAGCCCCGCAGTTCGAGATCTACGGGATCGACTGGGGCGACGCCGCGTTCAGACTGCCCGATCCATGGGAGCAGCCGGACGCGCTCGCATCCGCGATGGACACGTGGGGAATACAGTACGTCATCCTCACCAGCAAGGCGCAGCAGTACAGGCCGATGGAG
>DAOWCM010000249.1 GCA_030639555.1 Candidatus Eiseniibacteriota bacterium
CGTGCCCTCGAGCTGCCACGGCGTCGTGTTCGAGCCCGGGTACATCAGGTGCCAGCTGATGTTGTCCTTGAGGATCGTCGTGTTGGACGGGTCGAGCGTGTCCTTCATGCCGGCCAGTTCGCACAGGCGAACGTAGTCGTCCAGCACCGTCTCCGGTGTGGTTCTCAGAACTGCGACTTTCGATTTGTTCACGTGTGTTCTCCGGTCTTCGCGAGCCCGTGTGAGTCCGAGGCCAGACTAGCAGAGGGCTCCGCCCGAGACAACCGCTGAACGTCCCGGGGCTGAACGTCCCCGCGGCACACGTCGCGAACTCGCCTGCGCATCGCGAATCCGGCGCGCGTGCGGGGCCTAAGGCACGGCGGCCGGCGCGGGATCCTGGACCGAGAGCAAGAAGAGGCGGCCCGCACGCGGCGGGCCGCCTCTCCAGTTCCTGGTGCCGAAGGGGGGATTCGAACCCCCACAGGGACAAGCCCCACTGCGCCCTGAACGCAGCGCGTCTACCAGTTCCACCACTTCGGCATGCTCACTACATACGCAGTCTAGCCCCGTGCTATCGCCAAGTCAACCCGCAAGGGATGGTCTCAGGACGCCTCTGGCCTCCGCGAGACCGCCTGCGCCCGCGGCTCGGTGTTGGGCTTGGACATCCACGATATGCGGGTGTATGATGAAAGCAGAGTTGGCCCCAATCCGCAGCGCCTCCGGCGCCGCGAGGGCGGAAGGAACGGCCATGCCTGTTAAGGGAATAATCGAACTTGGGAATCCTCTCCTGTGGGAGCGGAGCACTCCGGTCGAGGAGCCCTCAGCCTCATCGGTCCTGGAACTCGTGAATGATCTCAAGGACACTCTCAACGCCTTTCGCGCGGAGCACGAGTTCGGACGGGGCATAGCCGCGCCTCAGATAGGTGTTCTCAAGAGGGTCGTCTTCGTCGACATGAGGCCGGAGGGATTCTCGGGAGCACTGATCAACCCGGAGATCGGCTCGGAGAGCTCGGAGCGCTACGAGGCGTGGGTAAGCTGCTTCAGCTTCCCGGAGCTGCTCATCAGGGTCTCCCGTGCTTCGGAGGTGCGCGTCGCGTATCTGGACACCGAGGGCACGCCCCAGACCCTCGATGCGACGGGCGAACTCGCCGCGCTACTCCAGCGCGAGATTGACCATCTCGATGGAGTCCTCGCGGTCGAGAAGGTCGTTTCCCCGCGGGCGTTCATGAGTCGCACCGAATGGGAGCGGCAGGACCGGCCCTTCTAGCAGACTGGGGGAAGGGGTGATTCACATGCGATGCTCTCTGTTTCTGGTGCTGCTTCTTGTCGTGGCGACAGGATGTGTGCAGTACACGACGGACGTGCCCGAGACGAAGAGTCCGCTCGAGGGCTCCTGGGTGATGACCGAGATCGCAGTCATCTCGGAGCGTGGTGAGAACAGGTATCCTGATCCGGCCCCGGGGCTCTTCATCTTCGGCAAGAGCCACTACAGCATGGTCTGGATGCCGCTCACGGAAGTCCCGCCCGACTTCGAGGAGATCTGGAAGCCGACAGACGAGGAGAAGGCGGGCGCGTACAGCTCGATCGTCGTCAACTCCGGGACGTACACGTATACCGACACGACGGTGACCACCGTCCCGACCGTGGCCAAGACACCGGAGTTCATCGGCGGGCACGCCGTCTACACATACAGAGTCGAGGGCGACACGCTCTGGATAGACATGACGGACACGGTCTCCCGAGACGGCGTGCAAGACCCTGGGATCGGCCTCTTCCGGATGCCGCTCAAGCTCATCCGGGTCGAGTAGGTGAGTCGTGTCGGGTGACCCGGCAAACAGACCGTGCGGATGGACCGGCCAGACGGACAGGAGTAACGAAGCGAACCGGCGAGTCGGGCTGCAACAGAGGTTCAAGAATGTGTCCCGAAAACAAGTCGTCTGATCCGCTGGAATTCCGTCCTCTCACTTCCGAGACGTGGAGGGACTTCGAGAAGCTCTTCGGCGAGAGCGGAGCGTGTGGCGGGTGTTGGTGCATGTGGTGGCGGCAGACGCGTCGCGAGTTCGATGAGAGACACGGAGAAAAGAACCGGCGGGCCATGAAGCGCTTGGTCGACTCGGGCGAGATCCCGGGTCTTTTGGCCTATGCGGACGGGGAGGCCGTGGGATGGTGCTCGGTGGGTCCAAGGGAGAGCTTCTCGTCTCTCAACAGGTCAAGAGTGCTGAAACGGCTCGATGACGCGCCGGTTTGGTCCATTGTTTGCTTGTTTCTTGCGAAGAGCCACCGGCGGCTGGGTCTGACCACCGCGCTGATCCGCGGGGCCGTGGATTATGTCCGAAGGTCGGGCGGGAAGGTCGTCGAGGCCTATCCCACGCGTCCGAGGGGGAAGAAGCTCGAGGCGGTGTCGAGCTTCATGGGTGTTCCGGTCAGCTTCGAGCGCGCAGGCTTCGTGGAGTGCGCCCGTCCGTCCGAGGCCAAGGTCGTGATGAGATACCACATCATGTGAGCGGGGCGGGAGGCACCGGGCCCCGCGTCCGGCAGGGGAAGCACTGTGACGGCTAAGTCCACGCACAACTCCCACGGCATCGGCAGACCGTGGCTGGCGCTCTGCTTCAGTCTTACCGTTCACGTCGCAGAGGAGGCGTTCACCGGCTTCCTGCCTTTCTACAGCGACGCGACCCGCGCGGTCAGCGAGATTTTCCCGTACGTCACGTCGCCGTCGCTCGTTCTGGCCGCATCGATGTGGATGAGCGTCGCGTTTGTTGCTATGCTCACGGCGCTCACGCCCTTCGCGTACCGCGGAGCGGGCTGGATGCGCGTCGCCACCATCGGCGTCGCCCTGATAGCCCTGGCCAATGTCTCCGGCCACATCGGGGGCTCGATGCTGGTGGGGAGCGCGCTGCCCGGTGTCTACACGACGCCACTTCTGGCCGTAAGTGGGGTCTACGCGCTCGTCTCCGCTTGGCGCTGGAACCCCGGCGACGTCGAGTCGCGCGCCGCCTGAGGTCGGGCATAGCCGAAGCGATACCGAGTCAACACGTGTAGTTCGTAAACCCAGTCGAGGGAGGGAACTCATGCGCGTTCTGTGTGCGATAATCCTGGCCGCCGTCATTCTCACCGCATTGGCACCGTCGCCTGCCCACGCCCGCTTTGGTGTGGGCCTCATGGTGGGTGAGCCAACCGGGTTCTCGTTCAAGTGGTGGCAGGATGGAGGCACGGCCGTGAACGCGGCGACCGGGTGGTCGCTGGGCGACGGTGATTTCTACGTCCACGGCGACTACGTGTGGCACCGCGTGATCGAGGACGAGAAACTCGGTGGCAGCGCCCCGGTCTACTACGGCATCGGAGCACGGCTCCTCCTGCGCGACGGCAAGGACTCGAAGGTAGGCGTGCGCATTCCTCTCGGGGTCAACTACACGTTCGACAACGGGCGCTTCGACGTCTTCGTGGAGATCGCCCCGATCTTCAACGTGATCCCCAAGACCGACTTCGACCTGAGCGGTGGCGTGGGAGCGAGGTTCTACTTCTGACGGACTCCGCGGAGTCCCGCGAGTGACTGCTCGAATCCCTGATTTCAGGGCCGCGGCTGAGCGTTCGCAGCGACGCCTGGGGCCCGACGGCGCCGCGCGGCTGCTCGATGCGGGTCGCGCGTGGAACCTCGCGCCTGTCCTGGAGCGTGGTGGAGCCGTCATCTTCCCGCACGTCTCGCTCGAGGTGTGCGGACACCACACCGCGGCCGCCGTGCACGGGTGCTTGGACAGCGGCGCGGACCGGGTCCTGGTGCTCGGTGTGCTGCATGCGCTCACCGACGAACTCGAGCAGGCTCGCGTGCGTGTGGCGGACGGTGGCGACCCATCCATGGAGGACTCGTGGGGAATCCAGGGCCCGTCCCTGTCCGGGCGGACC
>DAOWCM010000202.1 GCA_030639555.1 Candidatus Eiseniibacteriota bacterium
CACACCGACCCGGGCTTCGGTCCTGGTTCCGACCCGTTCGACTGGACGCTGACGTTCTTCCCGGACTCCGGGCTCGTCCCGGGCGAAACCTACTACTACCGCGTGATCGCAGTTGACGCGAACGGGAACGAGAGCGAGCCGAGCAACGTGGTCTCGGCGATTGCCACGGACCTCGCTCCGTCTGCGCCCACCGGTCTCGTGGCAGTGCCGGGCACGAACGAGGGCGATGTCGACGTCTCGTGGGACGCGAATCCGGAACTCGACATCGACCACTACGTGCTCGAGCGCGATACTGATCCGGGCTTCGGGGCGCCGGAGTCGTTCGTGACCTCCGACACCCACTACGACGACTCAGGGCTCCCGACCGGCGTTCTCTACTACTACAGGGTCTTCGCAGTCGACCTGGGCACTCACACGAGCGACCCGAGCGCCACCGCGACGTCGTATCCGCAGGATCTGCCTCCCGCCGCGCCGACCGGTCTCGTGGCTGTGACCGGGGCCGGCGAGGGGGAGATCGACGTTTCGTGGGACGCGAACCCCGAACCGGACATCGACCACTACCGCCTCGAGCGCGACACGAGCGCCGGCTTCGCGAGCCCGACGCCGATAGACGGGATCCTCGGTACGAGCTACGCGGACTCGGGTCTCACTCCGGGACAGACTTACTTCTACCGCGTGTTCGCCGTGGATCAGAGCTCGAACGAAGGCCCGCCGAGCAACGTCGACTCGGCGACGGCCCTGGATCTGGCACCGGCCGCGCCGACCGGCCTCACGGCGGTCGAAGGCGCAGGAGTTGGTGAGGTCGACGTCAGCTGGAACGCCAACAGCGAGCCGGATATGGACCACTACCGCGTGGAGCGCGACACCAGCGCGCTGTTCGGTCCTGGGAGCTTCACGGTCAACGTGTCCGGGACGTCGCTCCTCGACGCGGGCCTCGATCCGGATACCTACTACTACCGGGTCATCGCCGTGGACGCCGGGAGCAACGAGAGCGTTCCGAGCGATACGGTGAGCGTCACGCTCGAGCAGACCGGCATCGACGAGAACCTCATTGCTTCGGTCTCACTCATCCGGCCGAATCCGTTCGCGACGCAGACGGCCATTCACTACACCGTGCCGGTGGAAGGCGCAGCGGTCTCGCTCAGGCTCTACGACATCAGTGGGCGTCTGGTGAAGACGCTCATCGACCGCCGTCACGCGGGCGGAGCGCACGAGGTCGCCTGGGACGGTCGCGATTCCCGCGGGCGCACCGTCTCTTCGGGCGTCTACTTTGCGCGTGTGTCGATCGGGGACTGGAGCGAAACGAGGAAGATAGCGTTCGTGAGGTAGTTCGACCGCTCAGCGCGGTCGAGGGGGGACTTGGGGGGCCGTGGCAACCTGCGCCCTCTGAGCCGAGCGTAAGGGGCCCGCTTCCCGAGCGGGCCCCGCGCTCTGTACGCCCGTCAGGCGCTTTGTGGGCCGCGCGCCTCTGCTTCCCTCTTGAAACAGCCGTACCGTTGGGCTATTCTGCGGTCTGGCGGGCACATCGTGCACCGCGGAAAGCTCAGACGCGAGGACCCTCAGGAGAAGAGAACCCTCAGGAGAGCTTGATGCTCGATCTCAAGAACCTCTACCGGCCGAAGAGCGCCGAGGAAGCTGTCCGCACCCTGCTCGAGACGGAGGGAACGGGCCTCTACGTCGCGGGCGGGACCATCGTCGTGCCCACCGGTTCCCCCAGCCTGGACTACCTGGTCGACCTGACCGGGGTCGGCCTGGACTACATCAAGATCGAGGACACTCCTGACGGTCGTGCGCTTGCCATTGGCGCCATGACACGCATAGCGGACCTGGCGACAAGCCCGGAGCTCGCGTCGCCCGCATTGCGCGCCATCATCGAAGCCGCGGAGGAGCTGGGCACGCACACGACGCGGAACCGCGCCACCGTTGGCGGCAATGTGTTCGCCGCTCACTTCCCATCCGATCTGCCTCCCGCGTTCCTCGTCCTCGGAGCGAGCATCAGGCTGCAGGGCGCCGACGGCCCGCGCGACGTGAGCCTAGAAGACTTCTACGCGAGGGGATCGGACGTCTACCGCAGGGGAGACCTGATCGTCGAGATAAGGGTGCCCGCTGGACACGAGAGGTTCGCATCGGCGTTCGAGAAGACCGGACGGACGCGCGTCGACGTGGCGATCGTGAGCTGCGCCGCGGCGCTCGCGGTCAGCGGAGGGACCATCGAGACGGCCCGAGTCGCGCTGAACGGGATCTCCGCGGTTCCCTATGTCGCCGCCGACGCCGAAGCGTACCTCACGGGGAAGTCCCCCACGGAGGACGTGTTCCGGGAAGGCGGGCGGCTGGCGTCGGCAAGCGTGTCACCTCGCGGTGACCACAGGGCAAGCGCCGACTACCGCCGGAAGGTGGCCGGCGTAATGGCCGCACGGGCGCTCTCGCGGGCGGCGAGCGCGGCGTGAGCGGCAGGTCCGCATCTGAGGTGCGCATGACAGTAGTTTTCACAGTCAATGACAGAGCCATCGAGGTCAACGTCCCTCCGGGTGAGGTGCTGCTCGACACGTTGCGCGGCCTCGGGTTCCGCGGCGTCAAGGACGGCTGTCGTGCCAGCGACTGCGGGTCCTGCGCGGTTCTGCTGGACGGCAGGCCCGTCGCCTCCTGCTCGGTGCTGACAGGGCAGGCAGAGGGATGCTCGATTACGACCATCGAAGGGATAGGCAACCCCGCGACACCACATCCGCTTCAGACGGAGTTCCTGAAACGAAGCGCCGCGCAGTGCGGCTACTGCATGCAGGGGATGATCGTGTCGGCGAAGGCTCTTCTCGACGCCGACCCTCACCCCACCGAGAAGGCCATCCGCGAAGGGTTAAGCGGTAACCTGTGCCGCTGCACCGGCTACGTTAAGGCCGTCGAGGCCATCAAGGCCGTGGCGGATGGAAGGGCCGGAGACGCCGGCGACGACGGAGGCGCTGTGCCAGAGCACGCAGGCGCGCGCTACGCGTCGGTGGGTCGGAGCGTCGAGAAGACAGAGGGGCTAGGCCTTCTGACCGGCAGGGCCAGGTACACCGACGACTTCCCCATGGCGGACATGCTCCACGGGCGCATCAAGCGCAGCCCACACGCTCACGCGCGCATTGTGAGCATGGATACGTCCAGGGCGCTCGCTCTCCCTGGTGTTCACTGCGTTCTTACACATGAGGACGTGCCGCGCGTGCCGTTCTCGACCGCGGGGCAGAACTGCCCGGAGCCGTCTCCGTTCGACACAGTGATGCTCGATACGAAGGTGCGCTTCGTGGGTGACCGCGTTGCGGCGGTCGCCGCCGAAACCCCGGTGCTTGCCGAGAAGGCCTGCGCGCTCATCGACGTCGAATACGAGTTGCTGCCCCCGGTCCTCGAGCCCGAGCGCGCCATGGACGAAGGCGCCCCTGTCATCCACGACGAGGACGATTCCACGGGCATCGAGGACGCCGCGAGGAACCTGGCCGCGAAGATCGACGTCGAGGTCGGGGACGTCGAGAGTGGTTTCGCATCGGCCGCCCGCGTCTTCGAGCACGAGTACAGCGTCCAGTACGTACAGGGCTCACCGACCGAGCCGCACATCTCGCTCTCGTACCTCGACGAGAAAGACAGGCTGGTCGTGATCACGAGTACCCAGGTGCCGTTCCACGCGAGGCGCATTGTCGCGCGAGTGAACGGCCTTCCGATATCCCGCGTCCGTGTGGTCAAGCCGAGGATCGGCGGGGCGTTCGGCGCCAAGCAGGAGGTCGTGCTGGAAGACATCTGCGCCGCTCTGACGCTCAGGACGCGCCGTCCGGTGAAGATCAAGCTGGACCGCGACGAGGAGCTCTACGCGAGCCGCACGCGGCATCCTCAGATTATCCGCCTCAAGACCGGGGTTGCTGCGGACGGGAGGATCCTGGCGCGACAGATGGACGTGCTGTGTAACACCGGCGCCTACGGGTCGCATGCGCTGACCGTTCCGTCGAACACCGGCAGCAAGAGCCTGCCGCTCTACCGTTCGGACAGTCTCAGATACAGGTGCGACTCGGTCTACACGAACCTGCCCATCGCGGGCGCGCTCAGGGGGTACGGCGCCCCACAGGGCTTCTTCGCCGTCGAGTCCCAGATGGACGAGATCGCCCACGCGCTCGGGCGTGACCCGGCTGAGTACCGGCTCGCGAATGCCATTCGTGAGGGCGACCGCGACCCGATCGCGGAGCATCTCGGCGAGGGGAAGGCGGGCTACGCGCGCATCATCCGGACCAACGGGCTCGCGGAGTGCTGGAAGCGGGTCCGTGAGGCCACGGACTGGGACGCCTGGCACGCCGCACTGACCGAGGGGAAGGCGGGCACGCCAGGCAGCAAGCCGTTCACGAGACGAGGGCTTGGCATGTCGCTGGCGATGCACGGTAGCGGCATCCCGGGTGACGACATGGGCGCCGCGACGATCAAGGCGAACGAG
>DAOWCM010000174.1 GCA_030639555.1 Candidatus Eiseniibacteriota bacterium
GAACGATGCCCGGTCTCTCGTGCCCCCCGACGGTGGACAGCCCGCCTCCCCGACCCAGGAGCGCATTCACGAGAGTGCCCGTGGGCGAGCCCGGCGCCGGATGAACGACCATGCCCGCGGGCTTGTCGATCACCATGACGTCATCGTCCTCGTACATGACGTCGAGCGGGATGTCCTCCGGCGCGGCGGCAGGTGCGAGCGGCTCCGTCACGTCCCCTTCGATGACATCGCCGGGGGTGACCTTCGTGGATGGCTTGACGCGCTCGCCGTTGAGCGTCACCAGGCCATTGACGATGATCTCCTTGGCTCGTGTCCGGGAAAGCTCGGGGGCGTGCGTGCCCAGGTAGTGGTCCAGTCGGTCCTCCGGGCCGCCCTCGGGCACGATCAGGACGATGTGCCTGCTCATTGACCGTCTCCCACATCAGGCTCGGCCTCACGACCGCCGGCCGCGACGCCGAAGAAAAGGAGGCTGATGGCCAGGAGGGTCACACCGATGGTGATCGCACTGTCGGCGACGTTGAAGGCCGGCCACCTGTAGCCGCTGCCGCCGATGTCTATGAAGTCGATGACCGCTCCGAGGCGGATACGGTCGATCAGATTCCCCACCGCCCCGCCCAGAATCAGGCCGAAGGCGAGTCGCTCGACTCTCCGCCCCCTGGCGATCTGTTTCGCGAGCGCCGCTATCGCCAGCGCGGCAACGAGGGAGACCACTATGAACCAGTTGCCGCGTCCGCGGAGCAGACCGAAGGCGCCGCCGGTGTTGGACGTTCTCGTCAGCCGAACGACTGAGCCGACAACGTCGATCGACTGGCCCACCTGCATGGCATGCACAACCACCCTCTTCACCACCTGATCCAGAGCGGTGATGACGAGGGCGGTCGAGAAGAACCACAACTGAGCCCGGGGCAACGCTCCCCGGTTACTGCCCGAGGGACCCATTCTCCTCAGCCTTCTTACACTCGATGCAAAGACGCGCGTGAGGCACGACCTCCAGCCTGGCCTTCTTGACCTTCGCCCCGCAGGCGCAGCAGATGCCGTACGTCCCGCTCTTGAGACGCACCAGGGCCTCGTCGATGTGGTAGAGCAGCCTGCCTTCGGCCGAGGCCATGTGATACGCCTTCTCCCGCTCTTCCGCGTCACTGGCCTGGTCGGCCATATGGACGGAGTAGGCCGACAGGTCGCCCGCCGCGTCGCGCTGGGAGTCACTGAAGATCTTGTCCTCGAAGTAGCCGAGCTCGCTCACGAGCTTCATGCGCTCTTCGATCAGCCTCTCCTCAAAGTGCTTGGTGTCCTTCTTGTTCAACTGTCACCTCCGACATGCGAGCTCCGGGATCACCCCGAGCTACCACGTTCGACTCGCTCGACGGCAATCCGCGCCCACTCGCCGTTCACGTCCCACTCCCTCTCGAGCTCGCCTGCTTCCGCTCCCTCCGTGATGCTCACGGCAAGTGTCTCCGCGGCGACTCGGGATACGAAGCGCTCCATTGCTGCTTTCAGTCTGTCGCCGGCCTCGTACATGACGTTGATCCTGTCTGTCACGTCGAAGCCCGCTTCCTTGCGCATGAACTGGATCTTGTTAATCATCTCGCGGGCGAATCCCTCGTCCACGAGCTCGTCCGTGAGCGTGGTGTCGAGCGCGACCGACAACACTCCGTCGCTCTGCACCGCGAACCCCTCGCGCCCCTTCGTGCCGATCTCAACGTCGCCCAGCTCGACCACGGCCGCGTCGTCACCGACGCTGACGCTGACGTTCTCCTCGGCCTTCAGCCTGGCCACGTCGTCCGCCGGCATGCTACGAATCGCCTCCGCAACCTGGTTGACGTTCTTACCGTGCTTCGGGCCAAGCGCGGGGAAGATAGGCGAAGCCGTGAGCCTCGTCAGCTCGTCGGCGGCCGCCCATTCCATCTCCTTGACATTCAGCTCCGCCAGGATGAGTTCCCCGAGCGCGGTCACGCCGGCGCGATCGGCCTCCGCGACACCAGCAACAAGGAGCCTGGCCAGTGGCTGACGGATCTTGATGTTCGACACGTTCCGAGCGGCGCGGCCTAGCACGACCACCGAGCGCGCGATGTCCATCGACGACTCGAGCTTGCTGTCGATGGCAGAGGGATCCGACTCAGGAAACGCGCACATGTGCACGCTCGAAGGCGCATCATTGTCTCCTCCACCGCGCAGCCGCCCGTAGATGGCCTCGGACAGGAAGGGCGCCACCGGCGCCATCGCCATTGTTGTCGCGAGCAGCACCTCGCGCAGAGTCGAGTATGCGGCCTTCTTGTCCTCGTCCATCTCGCCCTTCCAGAACCTGGCGCGCGACAGACGCACGTACCAGTTGGAGAGGTCCTCAAGGACGAACTGCTGCAGCTTTCTGACCGCCTTCGTGATGTCGTAGCCTTCCATGTCGGCGGTGACAGCGGCGATCGTCGAGTGACAACGTGAGACTATCCATCTGTCGATGGTCGGCCTCTCCTTCAGAGGTGCGAAGTGCTCATCCGGGTCGTAGCCGTCTATGTTCGCGTAGAGCGCGAAGAAGCCGTACGTGTTCCTGAGCGTGTCGAGCACCTTGCTCGTCACTTCCTTGACGCCGCTCACGTCGAACCTTGTCGGGATCCACGGCGGACTCGTCGACATCAGATACCAGCGGAGCGCGTCGGCGCCTTGTTCCGCCATGATCTCAAAGCTGTCGACGACGTTGCCGACCGACTTGCTCATCTTCTTGCCGTGCTCGTCCAGGACCATGTCGTTGACGACGCAGCGTCTAAAAGATGACGTCCCGGATATGATGGTCGAGATCGCCAGCAGCGAGTAGAACCATCCCCTGGTCTGGTCGACGCCCTCGGCGATGAAGTCCGCCGGGAAGCTCCTCTCGAACTGTTCCACATTCTCGAAGGGCCAGTGCCACTGCGCGTACGGCATGCTGCCGGTGTCGAACCAGCAGTCTACGACCTCCGGCGTGCGCGTCATCACGCCGCCGCACTCGCCACACGTGAGCTTCACGTCGTCGATGGCAGGTTTGTGAAGATCAACTTCATTCGGGACCGTGCTCCCGCCCCGCTCGCGGAGTTCCGCGATGCTGCCGATGGCGTCCTGATGCTCGCACGCCTCGCAGACCCAGATGTTCAGCGGCGTGCCCCAGTATCGGTCGCGCGAAACGGCCCAGTCGACGTTGTTCTCGAGCCAGTCGCCGAGCCTGTTGGCGCCGATCTCCTTGGGGTGCCACTTGATCTTGGCGTTGTTCGCAATCATCTCGCCCTTGAATTGCGTCGTCCGCACGTACCACGAATGCCGCGCATAGTACACGAGCGGCGAGTCGCACCGCCAGCAGAAGGGATAGGTGTGCGTGACGGTGGCGCTCTTGTAGAGGAGGCCGCGCTTGCCCAGGTCCTCGGTGATGAGCGGGTCGGCGTCCTTGATGAACATCCCGGCCCACGGCGTCACGTCGGAGGTGAAGCTGCCCGTGTCATCGACGGGCTGGACGAACGGCAGGTCGTGCTCGACGCCAGCGCGGTAGTCGTCCTCGCCGAACGCCGGCGCCGTGTGGACGATGCCCGTGCCGTCCTCGAGCGTGACGAAGTCCCCGCCGATCACATACCAGGCTTTCTTGTCGACGGGCACGAACGTGTAGAGGGGCTCGTACTCCTTGCCGATGAGGTCGAGTCCCATGTACTTCTCCAGGACCTCATGCTCCTCATCCAGCACGGACAGAAGAGCCTCGGCCAGTATGAGGTTCTCGCCGCCCGATCTCACTTTGACGTAGCTCTCGGTCGGCGCGACGGCCAGCGCGACATTGGATATCAGCGTCCACGGCGTCGTCGTCCACACGAGGAAGGACGTGTCGGTGTCTTCCTTGAGCTTCATCCTGACGAAGACCGACGGATCGACGGCGTCCCTGTAGCCCTGGGCGACCTCGTGGCTCGACAGCGGCGTCCCGCAACGCGGGCAATAGGGCAGGATCTTGTGGCCCTTGTAGATGAGGTCGCGGTCCCACATCAGCTTGAGGATATGCCAGACCGATTCTACGTAGTCGTTGGTGCATGTGACGTACGGGTCGGACAGGTCGACCCAGTAACCCATCCGGCGGGTCAGTTCCTCCCACTCGTCCTTGTATGTGAACACGCTGTGCAGGCACTTCTCGGTGAACTCGGCGACGCCGTACTTCTCAATGTCTTCCTTGCTCCCGAGACCGAGTTGCTTCTCGACCCCGATCTCGACCGGCAGCCCGTGCGTGTCCCACCCGGCCTTCCGCTCGACGAGGAAGCCTCTCATCGTCTTGTAGCGGCAGATGGTGTCCTTCACGGTGCGCGCGAGAACGTGATGCGTTCCGGGATGACCGTTCGCCGTGGGAGGACCCTCGAAGAAGACGAACCTCGGGGCGTCCGGACGCTCCTCCGTGCTCCTCCGGAAGGTGTCGTCACTATCCCAGAACTCGAGGACTTCCTGCTCGATGTCCGGTAGAGACTGGCTCTTCTGTAGCTCCCTGAAGCTCATTCTCTCCTCTTGCGGCGCCCCGCGCCGTGTGTCGACACGGCCCTCGGGCGTCTTACATCTCTTTGATCAGACGGAAGACCAGCTGGGTCAGCCTGGGTTCGGCGCCGGCAGCGATCTTGAGTATCTCCTCATGGCTTGCGGCCTTGAGAGCGTCCGGCAGGCATATGTCGGTGATCACCGCCAGACCCACAACTCGCATGCCACCGTGTATGGCCACGATGTTCTCGGCGACCATCGACATGCTGACGACGTCCGCGCCGATGGTGGTCAGAAAGCGGTACTCGGCCGCCGTTTCGAGGTTCGGCCCGGCCACGCCCACGAAGACGCCCTTCCTCAGGCGAATCTTCTCGTCCAGCGCGATGTCTTCAGCGAGGCGGACGAACTCACGGTCGTAGGGCTCGGACATGTCGGGGAAGCGGGGTCCCAGCGATTCGTCGTTGGGGCCGATGAGCGGGTTGTCGCCCGTCAGGTTGATCTGGTCA
>DAOWCM010000246.1 GCA_030639555.1 Candidatus Eiseniibacteriota bacterium
GTGACGACGGCAACGAGGCCGAGTCCCAGAAGCAGTCCCACGACACCGCCGACGGCCGTCACGACCACGGCCTCAACTAAGAACTGCATGAACAGATCCCTGTCAGCAGCACCTATGGCCTTCCTCACGCCTATCTCGCGGACTCGCTCCGTGATGGACGCGAGCATGATGTTGGCAATGACGACGCCTCCCACGAAGAGTGACACGAAGGCGATGGCCCAGAAGATGATGTTGAAGAACCCCTCCTGCTCGCTGCGCTGCTGCATCTGTTCCGACTTGGCCTCCAGGTTGAAATCCTCGACGCCGTGCCGCCTGGTGAGGACCGTCCTGGCCTCCTCCATGAGGGCGGGGACGAGGTCGACCCTCTTCGCGGCTATCTCGAGGCCGTCCAGCCGGTCGTTCACCGTGAAGCGCTTGATCATCGTGGTGATGGGTATGTAGTGCGACCGATTGAACCACTCCAGCACGTTTCGGTCGCTTCCGCCGCCCTGACCCTGGAAGTAGAATTCCTTTTTCTTCGTCAGTCCCACGACCTCGAATGGCACTCCGTCGATGAGGATCGTCTTACCGATGGCCTCCTCGTCTCCGAAGAGGTCCTCCTTGTAGGTCGTACCCATGGTGACGATGTTCGCGTAGTTCTCACAATCCTTGTCCGAGAGCCAGCGTCCCTCGCCCAGCGGCATACTGTCCGCGTAGGGGTACTCCCGGTTCGTTCCCAGGACCTTCATCTGGTAGGTCTTGTCCCCGTAGGAGACGGTGAGAAATCGCGTGATCTCGGGATCCACGTACCCCACGCTCTCACACTGCTCTTGTATCGCCTGCGCGTCGCGGTACGTCAGACGCTCGGACGCCTTCTCAGCGGCCGTCATCATCAGGCGGTCTATGTGCGTGTTGGTGATGCGAATCTCCCTCAGTCCTCCCATCTCGTCCCAGAAGTCGAGAGACTGCTGCTCGCCGCCCTTCATGAGCGCGAGCACGGTCACGACGGACGCGACGCCGAGGACGATGCCGATGATCGTGATGACCGCACGGCCCTTGTTAGAAGCCATGTCGCGGGCACCTGCGCCGATGCTCTCCATCAGGTTCATCTACCGCGGCCCTCCGTTGTCCCTGTCCTCCGCGACCGCGCCGTCCTCGATGAGGACGGTCCGGTGCGCGTGGCCCGCCACGTTGGCGTCGTGCGTGACCAGCACGACCGTCCGCCCACCGGAGTGCAACTCGTCCAGGATGCTCATTATCTCCCGGCCCGTCTTCTGGTCGAGGTTGCCGGTGGGCTCGTCCGCGAGCAGGATGCTGGGCTCGTTGACCAGCGCTCTGGCGATGGCCGCCCGCTGGCGCTCGCCGCCCGAGAGCTCGTTGGGTTTGTGCTTGAGTCTGTGACCGAGGCCCAGACGCTCCAGTTGCTCCGACGCTGTTCTAGTGCGGTCGGCCTTGCTCATGGACCCGTGGTAGACGAGCGGCAGGGAGACGTTCGAGATTAGATCGATCCTGGGGAGGAGATTGAAGTTCTGGAACACGAACCCGATCTGCTTGTTCCTGACGCGCGCGAGCTCGCGGCTCGGAAGCCCTGCGACCTCGCTGCCGTCCAGAACGTAGCTTCCGGAGGATGGGGAGTCCAGACACCCGAGTATGTGCATGAGCGTGGACTTGCCGGAGCCGGACGGGCCCATGATCGCGAGGTACTCGCCCGCTCTTATCTCCATCGAGACTCCGCGGAGCGCGTGCACCTCCACTGAGCCCAGGTCGTAGCTCTTCTTGAGGTCACGGGTTGATATCAGCATGCTAGCCCCTCCCGCGCCGGGACATGCGCTGACGTCTCTCCTCGTCCTCGGAGAGTTCGCCACCCTCGAGATCCGGATCGTAGAGCGTCACCGTCTCGCCTTCGGACAGCCCCTCCACGATCTCGACGGTCGAAATGTTGCTGATTCCTGTGACGACCTCACGCTCGACTGGCTCGTCCTCGCTTCCGTCGAGGACGTATGCGACGTAGCGGCCCGCCTTCTTGAACACGGCCTCGACGGGGACCGTCAGGATGCCCTCCCTGTGGTCGCCCTGGATCTCGATGTTGGCGGTCATTCCGGGTCTCAAGCGCTCGTCGGAGTCGACGATGTCGATCTCGACGTCGAAGACCTTCACGCCCTGCTCGTCCCGGGCCGCGGGAGCGATGTGAGTGATGAGCCCGTCGTACTTGACGTTCGGGTAGGCGTCGACATCTATGACGACGTCTTGACCGAATCTGATCTTGCCGACGTCGACCTCGTTGACTCCCGCCCTGATCTGCATCTTCGAGAGGTCGGCGACGATCATGAGGGTCGTGCCGCTGGTGTATGAGACGGCGCCGGAGGTCACGATCTCGCCTTCCTCCACGTCTACTCGGATGACCGAACCGGACGCGGGGGAGAGGATGTCCAGAAGCTCCTGCGCCTCCGCGTCGAGGTCCATCGAGACCCCGTCCTCCTCGGCGAGCCTCATCTGCTCGAGTGCGGACCGATACTCGATCCTTGCGATGTCGTAGTCGTCCTTCGAGAGCCTGAGCTCCTCGTTTGAGATGTGGCCGGCGTCATGGAGCTCGATATCTCGCTCGTGGTCCTGTCTCGCGCGGTCCATGTTGACCCTGGCACGCCCGTAGCCGCTCTTCAGACTCGCGACCGTGCGTGCCTGAGCCATGTCGGGTTCGACCTTCGCGAGGAGATAGCCCTTGTGAACGGTCTGGCCCTCCTTGACGTACAGGGTTCGAATCTTCCCGCTGATCTTCGATTTCACCATCACCATCGTCTCGGGCTGGATCTCGCCGACCTCGGTCAGGAGAACGGAGATATCGCCGATCTCACACACGCCCGTCCGCCCGCCCAGGATCGTCTCCCCGTCTTCTGATGCCGTAAGGGCGTTCGCCTCACCGCCTCCGCGCCGGCCCTGCTGGACAACTACCACCACGACCACCAGTACTACTACGGCCGGCACTATCCACTTGAGGTGCCTCTTCATCTTGCCCCCCCCCATGCATGCTGTTCGAGCGCGCTCTCTGCTCTGGGTTCCACTGCTGGATTCTACTCGCCACATTGGACACCGGCAATAGCCGGCAGGTTTGGCCCGATCCCGTGGAAACCGGCCACCCTTCAGTGTATACTCAATATGCTCGAGTCCATTCGGACCAGGCATCGCATTCGGATCGCCCGACCTCCACCCGGCCGGGCGTAGCGCATGGGTTCACAGTCGGAAATGGGTCCGTTTTCGCGGCCCGACGCGGCATGTGATACCGCGGGGGCCGCTCTCCAGGGACTAGACTGATGGTCAGGCTCGAGAACGTCTCCATATCCTTCGCCGGCAAGCCGCTCCTCAGAGACCTGAACTGGCGCGTCGGCGATACCGACCGCGTCGGCCTGGTTGGGGCCAATGGCACCGGCAAGACCACCTTGCTCCGCCTTATCCAGGGCACCCTCTCTCCGGACAGCGGACGTGTCACGTGCTCCAAGGGAACGACGTACGGTTACCTGCCCCAGGAGGGCCTGACGTTGTCCGGCAGGACCCTCTTCGACGAGGTGCTGACCGTATTCTGCGACCTCTCGCGCATTGAGGACCGCATGAGGGAACTGGAGCACGAGATGTCCGACCTACCTGACGAGGGGGCCAGACACGACCAGGTGATGCGCGAGTACGCTACTCTCCAGCACGAGTTCGAGGCCAAGGACGGCTTCACGATCGAGGCCCGGGCCGCGGGGGTGCTGGCGGGGCTCGGGTTCGCCGAGAGCGACCGCGACAGGCTGACTGACGAGTTCAGCGGCGGGTGGCAGATGAGGATCGCTCTCGCGAAGCTCCTGCTCCAGCGCCCGACCGTGCTCCTTCTGGACGAGCCGACCAACCACCTGGACCTCGAGTCCATCATCTGGCTGGA
>DAOWCM010000231.1 GCA_030639555.1 Candidatus Eiseniibacteriota bacterium
CCGGGCACTCGAGCGGCTTCTTCTCGGTCTACACGATGCCGCCGAACCAGGCCGTGTCGGTGGAATCGCAGCGGAAGATCAACGAGCGGCGGGGCCAGACTCCTCCCCGCAGGGACGTCCTGGAGCTCATTCTGAAGAAGAGCAGCGCGCTCCTGGGCGGGCTCGGGGACGCCGAAAGAGGGGTGCTCGCGAGGGTTTGGGCACGGTCATTGCTTCTTACGGGATCTGCTGCGGCGACTCCCGAGGTCGCGGACGGCTCAGTGGCGCTTGTCGTCACCTCGCCGCCCTTCCTCGACGTTGTCGACTACGTGCGCGATAATTGGCTTCGGTGCTGGTTCTGTGGTATAAGCGCCGATGAGGTCCCGGTGACTGTTGTTCGTGACCTCTCCGCTTGGCAAGAAGCCATGACCGACGTGTTTCTGGAGTTGGCGCGCGTACTGCACCCCGGAGGGCACATAGCCTTCGAGGTCGGGGAGGTGCGGGCGGGGACGCTGAAGCTGGAGGAAGCGGTTCTGCCGTGCGGGCTGCGAGCGGGGCTTGTGCCCGTGCTCGTCCTCATCAATGATCAGGAGTTCACGAAGACGGCGAACTGCTGGGGCGTGAGCAATCGCGCCAAGGGGACCAACACGAACCGCGTCGTTCTCTTCCGGAAGAGATGACGCCGAACTACCGGGCCACCGCGGGGGGCTCTCAAATGGAGAAACTCGATCTCTTCAGCGTCATAGACAACCTCTACGACGCAGTCTGGATCCTGGACACCGATCGCCGCATCACGCACTGGAATGAGGGCGCCGAGAAGCTGACGGGCTACACCGCGGCTGAGATGGTGGGAACGGACTGCAAGGACAAGGCGCCCGTCCATGTCGACGAGAAGGGCGTCAACCTGTGCGACAGTATCTGCCCGTTGCTGGAGTCTGACGATCACCGGGACATACGAGAGGTGCAGGTCTACATGCGCCACAAGGAAGGTCACCTCGTGCCGGCGCACGCGCGCATGGTGCCTCTCAGGGACGCGGACGGCCGCATCACCGGCGCGGCGGAGATCTTCTCAGACAGGTCGGCTCGGAACGAGATGGAGAAGCGCCTCGAGCATCTGGAGAGGCTGGCTCGGCTCGACGTGCTGACGCGCCTTCCGAACAGACGCTACATCGAAGAGGAAGTGACGGCGCACCGAGCGGAGCTCGAGCGGTACGACCGCTACTTCGGGATCATGATGATAGACCTCGACGGGTTCGCGAAGCTGAACGAGAAATTCGGCGCCGCGGCGGGGAACGACGTCTTGCGCATGATCGGCCGGACGTGGTTCCTGGCGGCGCGTTCGTTTGACACGGTGGCCAGGTGGGAGGACGACACCTTCGCGGCCATTGGCGTCAATATCGATCGTGAGGGACTGCGGTCGATGGCCGAGCGCTTCCTGATGCTCCTGAGCAACCTGCTCAAGCCCTGGGACAGGTCGGCACTCGGGATCGGCGCTTCCGTCGGGGCGACGATGGTGCGCCGCGGGGACTCCACCGACTCGGTCATCCTGCGAGCAGAGACGATGCTCGAGGAGGCGAAGCTCGGTGGGGGCGGTCAGGTGGTGATCGGGGACTAGCTGGCGACCGGGGAGCAGGTGGTGGTCGGGGAGTAGGTGGCTGCCGCGGAGTAGCTCCATAACAGCAGACCGGCACGGCAGTAATTCGTGACGGGTGATTCATACGTCAGGAATGCGACACGAGAAGGGCCTGCCTGTGGGCAGGCCCTTTCTTGACTGATTGCTCACGTTGCGCCTTGACGTAGGACATACATTTTGGTATAATACGCAGTAGGCACCCATGCGGCGGATGCACTCGGCGGGAGAAGGGCCTGCCGAGGTGGGACCAGGGGAGGTGAGCAATGGAGAGGTCGGGGTTCTTCCGTGCCATGATCGACAATCTCCACGACGGTGCCTACTTCGTCGATCGTGACCGCCGTATCGTCTACTGGAATAAGAGCGCAGAGGAACTGACCGGCTACCCCAGTGAAGAGGTGGTGGGGCGGACGTGCGACGACGGCATCCTCCTGCACGTTGATGAAGACGGGAAGGACCTCTGCAAGGACGTGTGCCCGCTCGCCGAGACACTCAAGGACGGCGAACTGAGAGAGGCCGAGGTCTTCCTGCAGCACAAGTCCGGTGATCCTGTGCCGGTTGCCATCCGCGTGGCGCCCGTGCGGGACCGGAGGGGCGGCATCACCGGGGCGGTGGAGCTCTTCTCCGAGAACTCCGCTCTGCTCACGGCGCGAGCGCGGATCGACGAACTGGAGAAGATCGCGACGCTCGACCCGCTGACGCGGCTGCCGAGCCGGCGCTGCCTCGAGCAGGAGATGGCAAGCAGAGTGGACGAGCTCGCCAGATTCGGAAGGACATTCGGCGTCGTGTCGATCCGTGTCGACCGGATCGCGAGGATCATCAGCGCGTTCGGGCGAGACGTCGGCGACGATGTGCTTCGAATGGTCGGGAACACGCTCATCTACAACTGCCGTCCGTTCGACGTCATCGGGCGCTGGGGCGGCGCGGAGTTCGTCGGAACGGTCGTAGGCGTGGAGCGCGGCGGGCTCATCAAGGTCGCGGAGCGTCTCCGAGCCCTGATCGGGAAGTCGATGCTGCCGCTCGCGGACGGGACGGTCAGCGTGACGGTGTCGGTCGGGGCCGTGATGGCCGAGTGGGGCGACAGGGCCGATGTGCTCATCGAGCGGGCCGAGGAGATGATGCAGCGCAGCAGAGGCAGGGGGAGGGACAGGGTCACCGTATGGAAATAGGGTGTAGGGGCTGCTGGCGGGGCCCCTCACATGCCGAGGATCCCTTAGTTCGGCGTCTGAATCGGCAACCTGCACTTCGCAACTGAGCGCCGGATGACGCAGAGTCCGGAGACAAGTGGGGATGGGGGTCCAAGGCGAGACGAGCCGCCGCCCGGAAACGGGCGGCGGCGTCTTTGTACCTGAGATAGAGGATTTCACCATGACAGGTCAAGAACTCATGTGACAGCCGCGATGGGCGGGCACGCGGTGATGCCGACGACAACTCAGGCGTTCTTGTGGGGGTTGCCGGTCGGACGAAGGGGTTGCCGTCCCCAACTCGAGTTCTCCACCGGCGACTCGCAGCCCGGTCACCATACCGTCGCCTCGATCACCTCGGGTGAGAACAGCTGGGCCCATCACCGCATGAGCACGAGCTTCCGCGTGTCTGAACCCGCGTCGCTTTCGCACCGCGCGAAGTATGCGCCCGCCGAAACGTCGCGCCCGGTGTCGTCCATCCCGTTCCAGACGAACTCGCGGCGGCCCGGTGTCAGCGCGCCGTCCACGAGCATCCTAACTAGCTGTCCCCGCACGTTGTAGACCGCCAGCGTGACGTGCCCCGCGCCGGCCGGGACGTCCAGCTGGAGGATTGTCGAGTCCGTGAATGGTGATGGCCTCGCGGCGTGGAGTCTGAACTTAATGGACGGTTGCTCCGTCGTGATGCACGCGCAGCGTGCTGGAAACGCTCCGACGTGGCCGCCAGACACGCCGGCCCCGATGCACGGTGAGCACTCCTGTAGTTGCAGCGCACCCCGCGCCGCGTCGCAGAGACGCGGGTCGGCGAACAGCATTCCATCCGCGCTGCATGAGCTGGGCAGGCCGTCGCCCCCAGCGTTCCCGTAGATGCAGCAGTTGGTCAGCACCGGAGCCGCGCCCTGCTCGCAGGCGACGGCCCCGCCATCGGGGCTGCCGTAGATGATGGTGTCGGTCAGAAGCGGAGAGGACGCGCTGCAGAAGACGCCCCCGCACTCGGGGGCTGCGTTCAGGGCCAGCGTGCAGTTCACGAACTCCGGTACCGAGCCGTCCCCAGTGGTCACCGCCCCGCCGCGGAGCGCCGCCTGGTTCTCCCGAAACGTGCAGCGCTCAAGGAGCGGGCTCGCATGGTTGAGGCAGCACATACCGCCCGCGGAGCCCGGCGACGAGTTGGACTTGAGGACGACGTTCCTTATGGTCGGCGATGCGCCGTTGAGGTAGATCCCGCCGCCCGCCTCCTCTGC
>DAOWCM010000279.1 GCA_030639555.1 Candidatus Eiseniibacteriota bacterium
CACGAGGAACTCGAAGTGGCGCAGATCGTCGTGCACGGGCACTCCCCACTCCTCGTCGTGGTAGGCGAGCATGAGATGGTTGTCCCCCAGCCAGGCACAGCGCGTCAGTCCGTCGGTCATGGCGCCTCCGCTGCGATCGTCACCGCAATCACTCCCGACCCCCTGCGCTGCCCGAGTCGATCTGTCTGAGCAATTCGGTCACTGCTGCGCGGAGTTGTTCATCCCCACCCTGCGCACGGTCGTCGGGCCTGCTCATTATCACGATGTCCGGCACCGCGGGACCGTTCTCCATGTTCTCGTCGGTCGCCTTCACGTACCAGCCGCGGAACGGCAGCCGCACGAACGAGCCGTCTATGAGCCCCGCGCCGCCGGTCGAGATCACGGCGCCGAACGTGGGCTCGCCGACCAGAGTACCGATGCCCAGGTGCTTGAACGCGTGCGAGAAGATCTCCGCGTTCGAGAACGAGTTGGCGTTGCACAGCGCAATCGAAGGTTTCGTCCACGCCGCGAGCGGCAGCCGTGGTCCGAACGGGTAGTACTCCCTGAACTGCGTGTGCTGGCGCTCCAGGTTCTCCGCCGCCCCCCGTGGAATGGTGTACGCGTGTTGCCGCACGGTGAGCACGGCCATGAGATAGTCCGTGGTCCATCCGCCGCCGTTGAACCGCACGTCGATGACGATGCCGTCCTTGCCGTTCCCGCTCGCCACCAGCTCCCGCTCGAACCGCTCGAAGCTGGACCAGTTCATCCCCTGGATGTGGAGGTAGCCCAGCCTGCCGCCCGAGTACTCGTCGGTGAGGCGCCGCCGGTCCGCCACCCACTCGCGGTACAGCGGCCAGAAGAGGCTTCCGGCGGGGCGGATGATCACCTCACGCTCACGTCCGTTCGAGCCACGCACCGTGAGAATCGTCCGCTTGTCCACACGGTCTGCGAGCAAGGCGTAGAAGTTCCCATCTCCCACCGGTACTCCCTCCACCGCCGTGATCACTTCGCCCGACTCGAGCTTGCTGGTCTCACGGTCTGCTGGAGAATCGGGGACCACCCGCTCCACCCGCACGCCGTCCCCGACGGGATCGATCTCGATACCCAGAAGCCCCGTCCGTTCGCTCTGTGTCTCGGCTCGATCAGACCCGTACAGCCCGAGGTGGCTCGCGTTGAGCTCCCCCAGCATCATGTTGAACACGTCGCGGAAGTCGCGGTTGGTGGACGCCCGCTGCGCCCAACCCCAGTACTTCTCTCCCAGCGCTTCCCAATCGCTGCCGTGGAAGTCCGGATCGTAGAACCCGTCGCGCAGCACGCGCCACGCCTCGTGGAACACCTGGGCGCGCTCCTCCGGGTAGTTGATCTTCATCCGGGCCGAGAAGCCGATGTTTTCCTGCTTGCCCCCGTCGACCTTGATGCGCGCGAGCCGGCCGCGTGAGCGCAACATGAACAGGTACTTGCCGTCAGGGCCCAGTGACACGCCGCCGGGTGACTCACCGCCCGACGTCACCGCCTCGAGGTCGCTTCCGTCCCACTTGATCTTGAAGAGATCCTGGTCCGCTCCCGAGCTCGTCCGTCCGGACCGGTTGGTGACGAAGAAGAACGTCTCGCCGTCCTCGGAAATGGCGACATCGGACTCGTTGCCGGGTAGCGAGGTGACCTGCGCCAGGCGGTCGTGGATCCGCTCGAAGTCGATCCGGATCGGCTCCGGCTCGGACTCGCCGTTCTCATCGTCGTCCCCGTTCTCGTTCTCTTCCTCCTCATCCTCGGCGAGCTTCCAGTCCTCGGAGGTCTTCTCCCAATCGGCCTTGCTGAGCCAGACGAACCAGACGTCTGCGTTGCCGTCGTTGCGAGAGGAGAGGAAGCCGAGCTTGGAGCCGTCCCTGCTCCACACCGCGTCGTAGTCGCCCTTCGGGTGTTGGCTCACGTTCACCGGCCCGACGGACCCGTCTGCCGCGTGGATGAACAGCTCCCCGTTGAAGTCGAGGTCATCCTGTGAGTATGCCAGCCAGCGGCTGTCGGGACTCCAGGCGACCCCACTGGGAGTGGACCAGCCCGTCACGAGCACGCGCTCGTTGCGCAGGCCGCCGTCGCGCAACTCGGCCACCACGAGCGTCCCGCGACCCCTGCTGAACGCCACCTTGCTGCCGTCCGGAGAGATGACCGGATCGTCCTCGTCCTCCGGTGTGTCCGTCAGTCGCACGACCCGATGCCTCAGGCTCTTGAACAGGTCGGACTCGTCCGGATCCGCAGACTCGAGCCGGTAGAGGTCGTACTGGCCCTCCCGATCCGAAGCGAACATCAGGGTCGAATCCGTCATCCACCAGATCGCCCAGTCGCGGTACGGATGCCGTGTGAGCCTCACCGTGCGGTCCTTGTCGGGGTCGGTCTCCCGCACGAAGATCTCGCCGCGCACAACGAACGCCACGTAGCTGCCGTCGGGAGATACCGCGTACTCCGACGCCTCGTCAGTGAACGTGCGTCGTTCCACCGGATCGAACCGGTCGTCGCCCGGCACCTGGATGGCGAGCCGCACCGGCGCGCCGGCGCCGGTCATCACGTAGATGTCGGTCTGACGCTCGAACGCGACGGTGCTGCCATCCGAGCTCACGCTCATCGTGCGGGGACCGTCGTCGGTGAACGTCGTGAGCTGCTCCGGTGTACCCGCGGCGCCGTCGTCCGCGACCGACAGGCGGTAGATGTTATACGTGCCGCTCTGCTCACTGATGTAGAACAGCGTTCGCGGGCCACCCCAAACCGGCTCCATGTCGTTGCCGCTGAAATCCGTCAGCTCCACATACTCCGCGCTCCGAGTGTCGAACAGCCAGACGTCCTTGTTGGCAGGTCCATCGTAGCTGCGACGGAACGGACTGTTGGATCCGAACGCAAAGGCGATGAACCGCCCGTCCGGCGACATGCGCGGCGTGTACCCCACCGCATCCAGCACACGGTCGGGCGTGCCGCCGCTCACCGATACCTGGTAGATCTCCCACTCGCGCTCCACCTGCCGATAGGTGCGGCGCGTCTCGAACAGGAGCTCGTCGTCCGGCGTCCAGTCGCTCAACCGGTCGGCGGTGGAGTGGTACGTGAGCCGCGCCGGAGCGCCTCCGTCGGCCGACATCACGAACAGGTCGTCGCTCCCGAAGCGGTCGCTCACGAAGGCGATCCGGGTTCCGTCGGGGCTCCACTGCGGACGGGACTCGTACGCCTCGTGAATGGTGAGCCGCATCGCGCGGCCGCCCACCACGGGCACCGACCAGATGTCACCCTGATAGGAGAAGGCGACCGTCTGTCCATCGGGGCTGATGGCCGGGTAGCGGGCGAACGGCGGTTCGTCCTGGCCGGCTGCCGCGGAGGAGCAGAGAACGACCAGGCCAGTTGCCAGTGAGAGAACCGAAGGTGCACGCATGGTTGTTTTCCGTTTGGCTGCGAGTCGTAGTGCAGGGATGCGAGGCAGGTACAGCACGATCTCCCGCTAATAACAAACACTGCGATTGGAGGGTTGCAAGTCGCGGCCTGGTACGGCCGCCAGGCCGGTCAGGTCGGCCTGGAAGAGGAGCGCAGCCC